>QNXT01000243.1 GCA_003973505.1 Bacteroidota bacterium | reverse complement strand
TATAAACAAGTGCAGGAGTATTTACATCGAAACTACAATCCGAGATTCTGATACCAAAAGATTTAACTGTTTGTTTTGAATAAATCTTATTATTACTAACAACAGCAGAACCACTATTTTCCAATAAAAAGATTCCTTTATGCCCATTAACTGTTGAAGTTGTATCAGCTTGCATATCGTTATTGCTAACTACAGCACTATTTGCATTTTTCAGATACACTCCAGAATAATAATAACCATCGATAATATTATTTGTAAAGCTCCATCCATTTGATGGCATGGCACCAGCTTCAAGATATACGGCATAATATCCATTTACTAAAAGTGAATTTTGAATATTAATATTATCACCTACACTATCTATTCCAAGTACCAAGGCTTTTTTATCAGAGTTGTTACCAAATAATAATTCCGATTTAACCACACTATTTGAAATATTCAAATCATGTACATTATTTTCCAAAACAAATACTCTGGCAAAAAGACTATCCTCTGCAATAATACTCATATCTTTGAAAGTAATATATGAGCCGCCATCAAGTTTCACTACGAAATTATCTGCAGCAGCACTGGCATTATATTTCATAGTTACCAAAGAGCTATCTCCTGAAGCACCTTGGAAGGTAATGGTATTGGTTGCTGAAGAACCATTTACCGGAGGAATAATGATTTGCTCGTTATACATACCATTTGCCACATTAAAGGTAACTGGCCCGCTAATTCCACATTGAGAAAGCTCAGCAACAGCTGCGCTAAATGAGGTAAAATTATTTGTTCCACTTCCCGAAGGATCAATAGTATAAGTACCATTCAACAAAGCATTACAAGCATAGAAATTGACACTAGAAGTATCATTTGCAAAATTATAATCCGCAACATTATCAGGATCCTCTGTCCATGCAGTAATATTATGAGGTCCATATGTGGGGTTAATCGTTGCCAAAGTAATAACGGAAGAAACCGAATCTGCCTTTAATGAATCCGTAAAAGTATAAAAAGGTGTTTGCTGCACACCATCATACTTCCAAAACACCTTAGCAGAAGTAATGGTATCTACACCAAAGTTTTTAATAGTAACATTTACTGGCACAGGATTACCTGCAACAACTCCACCCGTAGGATTCGTAATTTGATTTACTCCAATATCATTTGTAACAGTCGAAGTAGAAATAACTGTCAGCTTAACATTTGGATTGAAAAGAGAAGTCTGCAAATTAAATCCAGTAGTGGGGGGTGATGCCGGGTCTGGATTCATATTATCATCGTAGAAATAGATGCTACTTACATCATTATCCAATTGCGTACAATAAAAATCATTAGAGGACTGATGATATCCTGGAGTATTTTCATCAAAAGCAATAACTAAATTTCCCCCACCATTATAGTTGAATGGTGTTTGTAGAGTAAGTTCAATCCAACCAGCAGTAGTGGTAGTTGTAATAGTACCATCATACACTAATGTCAAATTAGACAGAGGTATCCACGAAGTATTGGATGCAAAAGCATTCAAACTGGTTGTTCCCATATATATTTTAATATCATCGGTGTAAGCACCAGTACCTTTATAATAGTATGCTACTTTTGTGATATTTCCAAAAGTACCATTAAAATAGCTTGCCTTAAAAATTGATTGAGTGTAGGAATAACCATAATACATTTCCATTGGCAAATGTATATTTACGTCATTATCCGTACCAATCACTACATCTGCACTCGCTGAATATTTACAGAAAAATGTTCGTATGGCTGTAGAATCAGTATTATGAGATCCAGAAGCATCAATGGCTTTAACATAATAGCTTATTGAGCGACCAAAGCCATAGAAGGGAATACTCGCCTGAAAAGTATCGGTAGCAATTGCGCTCATACCGATTGTATCAAAAACACCAGTGGAAGTTTGATAAATAACTAAAGCAGAATCAATTCCTGTATCATCAGTAATATGAGCCGTAATATCGTAAGGCCCTCCATATACTGTATCAACACTATTAAGCCCACCTAGAATAGGTGCAATGAGATTAACTGTTGGTGGTGTCAATTCACTTGCAGCCCCCGTTAGTACAATACTGTCAAGAAACCAACCCGCGTTTCCTCCACTACCAGTATTATTTCCATCAACAAGTACAAATCGCACTTTTACGGTTGAGGAGGATCCAGCTATGGCAGAAATATTGAACAGTTCTGTTTTCCACCAACTATTTTGAGGCTGTGCTGCAGGAGCAGAAGCCTGCCAATCGGCAGCATAAGTAGCGGCTGAAAAATAGCCATCGACAAAATATCCTGACCCAAGATATTCATTCGACGTTAGTCGTGTCCATGTTGTTCCTCCGTCACCCGAAGCTTCGACGAAACAACTGTCAAAAAATTCCACTTTCGCAATATGCGAAAATCGAAGATAGACACTCGGATAAGCCGACGCATCAGCGGATGAAGTCATGGCTAAATAAGTGGTGTCGCCTTGGGTTACCACGGCGGAGTCACTCTTTAAACCCTGACTCTGAAGTCGGGTATTCACTACCCAGGCCCCAGATCCTGTCGACGAGGAGGTCATGTTTACTGTGCCTTCAAAATCCTCTTGAAAAAGCACCGTTTGCGAAAACAACATTGTCGTTATCAACAAACTTAAAAGTGTAAAAATACTCTTCATAATGTAATTGTTTAGTTAATGTGTTTTTGGTTAATAATTTAGCCCATGTACGGTCGTACGAATAGACACTTAAAGTGCAAATCTATGAAATAATATGCACCTATACAAGTGTTGAGACTGCATTAATTATAAAAAGTTGCCTAATTTAGAAAATAGAACAAATATCTATCTTTTGTTAAAAATGCTTAAAAAAGCTTCTTTTAATACCCCATAATTCGGATTACAACACGACGGTTTTTTTGCATTTCGGAAAATGTTTTTGCTCTGGGATAAACCATTTTTTTATAACTAAATCCTCGATACGACATTCGGTCTTCGGATATACCTCTTTTTCGTAAATAATCATAAACCGTTTTGGCTCGATCCGTTGATAATTGTTGGTAATATTCTTCTGTTTTTTTCTTTTTTGTATCCACTGGTAGATTTACATGACCTTGTATTTCAATTTTCAAAGTCGGGTTTTCTTTCATCATTGTAAGTAGCTTTCGCAAAGCAATATGTGAACGACGAACTACCGTGGCTGAACCTCCCACAAAGTATAATTCACTCACTTCGAAAGCGGATCCGACAACCAATTTTTGCAAATAAATATCCAACTTAAGAGGCTTATCAGTACTATCTAATTTGAAGGATTCCTTTTTCTTAAGATAGCCCTTTGCCCATACCTGACATTCGTAGCTTCGCATGGGTTCGATAGGAATAATAGCATTTGAGGATTCAGCATTATAAATTGTATCGAAATGCTTATAATCTTTCGACTGATCAATTAATAAAATATGCGATTTTACAGCTCGTTTATTTGTTTGGTCAAAAGTGTTTATACGCACATTTAAGCCCATCACCTCCAGTTTCGTTTCATCTTTTTTACAATGATTGAAAAACAGTTGCAAACGATGTCCCGAGCCTCCATCATACACATTGTCAAGAACTAGATAATACACATCACCTATATTTACAAGGATACTTTTACTCCAAGCACTCCCCTCTCCTTCGCGAACATAGGTAAAACGCGAACTACCATGCAAGCCCGTTTTCCCTTGCAATTTTGGTCTTGAAATATTAGACCGAACGGCTTTCAATCCGCCTTTTTGAATATGCTGACAGGTATTCGGCCCATCACCTTTAAATAATAAAAAATCGTAATCATCTTTAGGATTATCAGGGGTAATTGTGAGACTTAACTCACAAGTTCGAAGGGCAATAAATTTATACCAAACCGTATTATGCTCTTTTTTAAAAGCGTATAAACTCACTTTTGAGGATTGCACCTCCATTCGCTTACCATAACCCTGGGGAGCCGTGGCATGAATATCAACTTCACCCGTTATATCAATAGCGAAATCACAATCGCCATTTTCAGGCAACACAGTGATTTGTTTTTGCGCTTGAGCAAACAAAACAACAAAAAATAAAAGGCTGGTGATAATAAATCTCGTCATTATTTGCTCACAATAATACTTGTTTGATACATTAAGATGCCCTCGCGCGAGTATAAGGCCACATAATACTGTCCTGCCGAGGCATTATGAGCATTCCATCGAGCTTTGGAACCATTCGAAGCAGGCTGCATTTCAAAACTTGCCACTTCTCTACCCACAGAATCGTATATCACGATAAAAGATTCCACATTCGTATTCAATTGGAAATAAAAATTGGATTTTGAGGGATTGGGACTAATCTGTAATTGTAGTTCATCAGCTCCTGTTTCTGTTTTATTAATACCTAAAAAATTATGATTGTAAGCAGCTAAAACATATTGTCCATTTTGCAAATGATCTACCTCCAAATAACCAACAATCCAATTTCCTTTTTTTAAGGAACTTACTCGCTGCCAAGGCATACTACCTTTTGGGCGATACAACAGTATAAGCGAATCATCTTTATGCGTAATGATATCATTATCGAAAACTTGAGTTCTAAAATACTTAAAACTTCCCTTTGCATCAAAGTTAGATGAATAAACTCCATTAACCGTCCAATAATGGCGTTTTGAAATTTGCAAGCCCGGGTAAGTTACCCCTAAAGTATCGGGACCAACCCAATGATGTGTAATTTGAAATTAAGCCGTATCGGTAATTTGAGTTACATCCAATTTAAAAAGACTTTTATCAAACTTTATTTCTCCCGTTTGGTTTAACACTTTAGAATAATCGGTAGTAGCATCAGCCAAT
>QNXT01000140.1 GCA_003973505.1 Bacteroidota bacterium | reverse complement strand
AATAATTATTAACCTGAGTTCGATGTAAGCTTTGCTCACAGTTTCAGATAATTAGTTCATATACGACTCAAATTTACGATGGACTATCGAGATAATTCGAGTATATTTGGGGAAGTATATGGGTTAATTTTCGAAATTTATATAAAAAAGTCAATAGCAAACCATCTTTGCACCAAATACCACTCGAAATAGCCCGCTATTACTTCGTGATATTTAGCAACAAATCTGGTCTGCTATTGACTTTCTGTGAGTGAAATCTTACGTCGAACTCAGGTTATTACACAGAGTTACACGGAGTAGCACAAAGCAACACAAAGACCAAAAACAGGTATTGCAAATCCGTATTATTACTATGTTTCAATATCCTGATTAGCAACCTTATTTCTACTAAAAATCCAAAGTATCGCCCTCTTCCTCTTCGCTCTCATCCCACTCAAAAATAAACGAGCCCTCTTCTTGCTTTTTTAAATCTGACTTGGCTTTTTGCTGAGCTTTTTCTTTGGCCTGGCTTATGCTATCTTTCTTTGACGATTCCTGTGATTCCTTAAACCAGCCAAACTCTTTATTCAGCGCCTTTTTCAGGTCGTCACCCTCCTCTTTCATGTCCTTCTTTAGCTTTTTCTTCAAGCCTTTGCTATCGTATTTTACATGCAAGTCATCTCCTTTACCATACACATGAAAGAATAATTTTGTACGCCCATAGCCATCATTTTCCACTTCGCCAAACTCATTCTTACTCTTCTGTTTAGCTCGTTTAAACAACACCTCCGACATTAATACACCCAAATGATAGTCGTAACTATTATCAAAGCCATGGGTTCCCGTTAGGTCAATATCCATTTTATTAGATTTCACAAGCATATCAGGAATGGTAATTAATTGATTCTGCACTTGAATATTATTTTCGAGTGTAGAAAAAACAATATGCGAAAAATCATCAATGCTTGTATATTTCGAAAGCGCATCCAATTCCTTGATATTATTTAATTCACCATTAACGATTTTAATTTTCGAATCCAATACAAACGAAGGTTTATCAAATTCCCAATTTTTGTTGAATAGCGCATTAAAAGTAAGAGCACTTGTAATTCTACCTTTAATATTTTCGCTGCTGATTACCTGCTGACCAAAACCATGAAAAGCCTCAAAAACCTGACTTATGTCCACATTTTCTAAATTTCCCTTACAAAACAAAGGATGTTGCTTCGCATTAGTTCCTCCAAGGGTCAATTGTGCAGCCATATTCCCTCCAAATGCTTGCAATTTTATTCTTTGAAAGTTCAGCATTCTATTTTGCAAACTTAAACTTCCAGAGGCTTTTTGTGCTAATATATTATCCCAATAAAAACTATCAGCTTTAAAATTTAACACTAAATCAATATCATTGGGAAATCGTCCATCTCCGCCATCACTATCGCCCAATATCTGTTCAACATCGTGATACGACAACTGCGAAGCATCCACTGTTGCACGTATATACAATTTATTATTCTCAGAATCTTGCGACCATTTACGGTAATTTTTCACATCACCTTCTACTTTATGGCGATGCCCGTTCACTGTGAGCCAAGTTGGGTCGATATGAATATCATTTGCATTAAAACTGATACGCCCAACAATATCTTGATAATAAGCATTACTACTCTTATGCTTAAAGCTTACACCATTCATTTTTAAACTTGCCTGATAATCTATCCCACTTAAATCTAACTTCGACTCTCCTACCAATCCCGTCATATTACCCGCTATTTTTAAGCGTAGATTGGCTTTTCCTTCCAATTTTTGTATTCCAAAAATATTACCTGTAAACTTCAACAACTCTTTCAAATCCAAATCGCCGCCAATCTCCGCTTTCAGCTTTGAATTCACAAAATTGCTTAATTGAGCTTTTGTACTAAAATGACTCCCATTCATATCAAAACTCAAGTTTCTGACATTTACCGACGAAGATGAAAGCGAATGTTTTTTTCCATTGGTATAAACGGCTTCCATATTGAAATGTGTCATCTTTGCTGCAAATGAGCGACTTTCGATATCTGCATTTTGTAGCAACACTTGAATCTTAATATGGGGTGTTGAACGAGAAACAATAAGCCCTTTTATATCCGATTTAACACTCAATAAACCCTGAAATTTATAGTCCTCCAATCGGGTTCGATAGGTTTCAGGAATCGTATTCAAAATTTGTTTTAATGATAGTGCATTAGCCTCAATTTTAAGGTCTAGCATCAATCCCTCTTTGGGTTTCTCTATATTACCGGAAACCGAAAATGGAATATTATTAAAGCTAATATCACCCTTTTTAACACCAAATTTTTTAGTCTGAGGATTAATCACAATATTCATATCGGTAGTCAGACTTTTTTTCGAAAACATCTGATAACCTTCCGACACATACCTTGCTATAAACACATCGCTTAGTATATTCACATCAAATTTTTCTTCAGCAAAAATGCCGGACAAAGATGATTTATGAATTACTAAATCCATTTCCTGTTTGGTGGCGTAATTACGATACCAAATATTAGCATCATTCAGACTTAGAGTAATATATTGAAGTAAGTAACTAGATTGGCTTTGCTTTTGTTTCTTCAGAAAGTGAAAATTATCACTCCCATCCTTAAATACTGTTAGATTTAACTTTGAGCCATTAATCTCTACATTTTTAAGAACAATCTTATTTTGTAAAAGATTAACAACATCAAATTTTAGAAATATATCATCCGCAGTAAACAAACTCCCTGCTTTTCCTTTTTCTACCGCCTCCAAAATCTCTACATTATGAAATTGAAGGGAGGCCATTGGAAAGCGTCGCAAAAAGCTAAATTCGATTTTCTCTACTTTAATTTTGGAATTGATCTGCTCATTGATTTTCTCAATAGCATACTGCTTTACCTCTGCTTCATACACATAAGCAAGACTAACACCCGAAATTATAATGATAAGGATTAAAGCACTTAGCGACCAGAAAATTCGTTTAATCAACTTCTTGGAGGATTTGCTCATTCGATAATAGTTTCAATTTATTTCAAAAGGAACGTATTTAAATAATGTTTCGCATATTTAATTCAAGAAATACATTTCCTTAAATCATCTTAAGGAAGTCAACTTCTTTCGGTGTTAACCAACGCCATTTGCCTCGAGGAAGATCTTTCTTCGTAAGACCAGCAAAAACAACTCGATCCAAACGAACTACTTCGTAACCTAAGTGTTCGAATATGCGCCGCACAATACGATTTCGTCCCGAATGAATCTGAATACCAATTTCTTTCTTATTATCCTGCCCCTCAACATAGGCTACCTTATCAACGATAATCTCACCATCTTCAAGGGTAAGACCATCAACAATTTTCTGCATATCATTTTTGGTCAAAGCCTTATCCAGGCTCACGTGATAAACCTTACGCACGCGATGCTTCGGATGGGTCAGTTTTTTGGCTAGATCGCCATCGTTGGTAAACAGCAATAAACCCGTTGTTTTCATGTCCAGGCGTCCAACAGGATAAATACGATCGTCGGTAGCCTTTTCTACCAAACTCATCACAGTACGACGTTCTTGAGGATCGTCGGTAGTCGTAATAAATCCCTTGGGTTTATTCAATAAAATATAGTGAAGTTTCTCAGCAGTAAGCAATTGACCATCCATCGACACACGGTCGCTACGATGCACCTTATGTCCCATTTCGGTTACTATCTTTCCATTGACAGTAATTACACCTGTACCAATCAATTTATCGGCCTCACGACGCGAGCATATCCCCGACTTAGCTATATACTTATTCAAACGCATATAGCCATCCTTATCAAATCCTGAATATTCCGTTTTTTGTTTTTTCTTTGGTGCCGGAGCAATAGGACGAGCAGGTTTATCAAAAGAAGCTCCTTCTTTTTTTGCTCCCTTCTTATAAAATTTTGAGTAACTACCCTTACTTCCTGATTCCTTCTTTGCTTTTCCACCTTGCTTTTGTGGACGAGATTTTCCGATTCTTTGAGCCATATTTGCTTATTTCTTAATTTGGCGCAAAATTACATAAAACTATCACGCCAAACTTAACTCACATTATTCATGAATTTTGAGAATGTAGATACGACGTGCCTAACTTTTTAAACTATACATATGTATCAACCTAAAGCCGTCATAATCTTGGATTTTATTGATATTTACACGCTTTCAAGAGTTACATAACCAAATATCGTTATTAATTGTATAGTAAAATACTATAGCGAAAACGATTTATGATGACTCTTTCTTAATCTTAGTGTTACTTTGTGCTACTCCGTGTATCTCTGTGTAATAATTATTTACGTAGGCTATACCAAAAAGATCCAAGGTAGAGAAGTCACAAAGATTCACAAAGCCCAATGATTGAGTTTTTCAATGGGCTTTAGGCCAAACTGATCGTTTTTATCAGACGCTTAAATTTTGAAAAATTCTTTATTTAATAATCAAATTGCGTTGGTCAATAATATTCTTATTATCAATAATTTGAAGGTAGTAAACTCCGGCAGCCAATGTGCTCAAATTTATCAATTCTTGGTATTTTCCATTTACCAAAATCGAATTTGCAAACACCTTTTTTCCAAGATTATTATAGATGATTATTTGGAAATCAGCAGGAGTATTACTTTCAATGCTTAGATTGAATATCCCATTACTACTTGGATTTGGGAAAACAGATATTCCCACAGTATTTGTATTCTCATCAATTCCCACTGAATTTTCGATAAAGAAAGTACGATAGGCAACACATAAATTGGAGTCTTTTATGGTTGCTTTATACATGCCTTTACAAAGTCCTGTCGCAGTAGAAGTAGTTTGCGCATTGGGGTCGTTCCATAAATAAGTATAAGGAGTTGTTCCACCCGTAACATTTGCGGTAGCCGAACCTGTACAATTATTACTCATATCATCCATCTTTGATATCGATAAATCCAATGGTTGTGGCGAAACAATTTCATAAGTCTCAACAAGAGTACAACCCAAAGAATCTGTAATATTTACCGTATAGGTATTTGCAGAAGCATTCGTCAGGTTGCTTGTAAAAACCCCATTGCTCCATTGACAAGTATAAGGGGTAGCACCTCCCTGAATATTCAATATAATTGAGCCATTACTTTGATTATAACATTTTGGATTACTTATTGCAGCCGAAACATTTAAGGCTTGCACGGGTTCACTAACGGTTAAAGTATCTTGAATAATCGTATTTATGGCATCAGTTAATGTATAAGAATAGTTTCCTGCGGTAAGACTATCCAAAACCAATGTAGTATCGCCAGTTGACCAAAGAATTTGATATGGAGGAGTACCACAAGCAGGAAACACAGAGAGTTTTCCTAAGCTATCGCCTTTACAAATATTAGAAGTTACAGAACTGAAACTACTTAAAGGCCCTCCGCCTCCACCCATGGTAATGGTACTTATCAAAGGTCTTTTATTGCGAGAAGTAATTGTCAATGTGAAAACATAGCCTTGAATATTGGTTAAAGGAAGTAAACCGTTTCCGTTCTGCAATTGCACTCTTGATAATAAAACATCATTCCCCATTAAGGTAACAACAGCATCCGAGTCGCTACAATTAGAAATTGCTAAAACGGTATCGCTACAACTAAATGAAGTATTAAAATTAGCGGTAATATTTTGAGGAGCTTGAGTCCAAATGCGCATAGCAGGATCACCGAAATAATGAAAGAGTTCTGAGGTATAGCGATTACTGCTATTTGAACCGGCCCAAGTTTCCATTCCCCGAATAAGGCCTTGATTTACCACATCGCCCATGGTCACAATATCAGTGTGAGGAGTGACATTCGGGTTAGAAAATCCACCATTTCCAAAATTCGGAACCACCCCAGGATTAGACCAAATCGCATCTACAACACCCAATGAGAAACCGTCATTATTACCACTATAGCTATAATAAGAAGCAGCTATAACACCAACAGCTCCTCCATTGGATTTACGCATAAAAGTTTCAGCGAAACAAGAAGGCAAGGTAAACTCACCTGTATGACAATTGATACTGAAAACCACAGGTAGTTTTGCACCATTATTTAATCCACTAATTTTACTATTTACAAAAAACGGATGTGCCCATCCTGAGCCTCCTGCAAAACCATGGTCGCGATGGAAAACATAGAATTTTCCTGCATTGATTGAATTCTTAATATCAGTTGCACCACCATTCCATGCGAAACCATTTGATTTCTTCAAAACAGAAGGAATAGACTGACCATTTGAATAATAGCCATTATTATAGTGCAAAGGTGTTACATTACTATTGGTATAATAAATTCGTTCCACATTATAGCCTAAGCTGCTAGTATAATTTCGAATATCTTCACTAGTATGTGCAAATCGGCGATCGGCATAACCATCAATATTATCATCTTGAAATTGTGCACAGTTTACTGCATTCTGATAAAAACTCGTGTCAGTTACCGGGTTACGCTCATAGTTTATCATTTTGGAAACCTGCAAAAGAGCATCAGCAGCAGAATTGGCTGATATACGACCTTTCGCCATATCAGGCACATAGTCACCAGACCCATCCATACAAACATAGTATAAATCAGAACCAAAAGGATCGTTATGACCCGGTGTAGAATACATTTCAGCAGGAACAAATTGATGGTCGCCAATAATCACAAGATAATCGGGTTTAGGAGTCCAATTGCTATAACGTGAATGCACAGCATTGCGCACTTGAGCTGTAGTCCAAGAACTTTGCGAAACCACATCTACAGTATAACCCATTTGGCGTTTCCATTTGGCTAATGAATCCGCAGCAGCCTGAAAATTCGAATGCGTTATAATGATGTAATTTTTCCCTCCTCCCGAAGGAAGAAGATTCTGATTTGAAGCAAAGAAATTATCGGTTTCTTCTTTAATTGCTTTTCCATTCAATGCATTATTGCTTAAAATACGCATCGCATGTTCGGTATGTTTGCTTACATCAACAAAACGGTTAGCCGACTTAAATTGAATTTCATAATTTATATTTTCGTTTAGAATCAACTGATTACGAGCAGGATTATACTGCACAGGGCAAACTTGCACTACCGCATAACGCAATCCACGAATCACAATTATTTCACGAATGCTAACCGCTTCTGCAGGATACACCCGATCGATCTGATAAAACTCTTTATTGATTTCGAAGCTGGGTTCTGGGGCACCTTCCGTATCCACAGCAGGTTTTAAGGCAGGATAAACCTTTATTCCATTTTTCAAAAGGGGTACTGCTCGAGATATTTTTAATTCATAGCTTGCTCCTTCGGGTATGGCAATAAGGTCGAGATGAGCAGGTAAGGAAGGCAATCCTACTTCTTGAGTATGACTAAAATCTTTAATATATAGTTGTTGATACACTTCTTTACCTTCTTTTATTTCAACTGCACTCATAGCATCGAAATGATATGAAACTTGTACTCCTTCAACTCCATGATCAATAATACTACGCAAGGGAGATTCTATGCTTGTAGGAGTTTTATATCCCGAAAAACTAATGATTTGATTTTGTCCGTATAGACTTATAAATGATATACTTAACAGTATAAAAAGAACCGATCTCATAAAATTTTGACTTCTAATTATGTGTGTGTGTTGTTGGTCGCAAATGTAAGGAAATATTAGAAAGAAACAAGTGAGGGATGCAAGTATCAGTAATACAGAATCATCCCAAATAGAAGAAAGACAAAAACTTATTTAAAATAGGCTTACTATTCAGCATAAATAATAGAGGAATGTAGTACGTATTTTTGGTCTTTGTGTAGCTTTGTGTCTTAGTGTCTTGGTGGCAAGATGCTGAACAATAGCCACAAAGGCTCGAAGGCTCTAAGAAACATTAAGGCTAAAAAGAACTTCTTTTGGAATTACTCGAGCATTATATTTCAATTAGTTAACAAAACCAGACTTTTATTATCTACTGTATTTCCGTAATATAAATACAACTGCGAAACTTCAGTGATTAGATACAAAACAGGACAGTATAGAACAAAAAAATGGCTCCATGAATCATGAAACCATTTAATATCTTTCTCAGAAATAGTGTATTCTTATTTTTTTACTACACCACCTTTTAGCACAAACTTATCGTAAAGCACAAGACCTACTATAGTTGCAATACCAATTGCACTAAAAAGAATCCATATCTTTTCCGGATTATAGGTATTCCATAAAAAATTAGTTAACTCGGTAGAACTCATTCCCATCTTTTGTTCAGCCATGTGAACATAATCATTCTGAGTAAATGTCTTGCTGATTTCAGGAATATCCAAGCCTCTTGCTGCTACTTCCTTTTGAAGAAGCGTAATCTTATCAGACCAAGCTTGATATACATTACCTGAAAGAAAACCAGTGATAAAGTTACCTGCCGCAACGGGCAAAAATGAAGTTCCCATATAGAGTGCCTCTTTATTTTTAGGGGCAATCGCTCCTACATATTCTGTAAACTTCGGTGAAGAAGCCATCTCGCCAATGGAGAAAATAAAGATACCTAAAATGATATAAAATCCATTCATCTGACTGAATGCAATACCAATTCCAATGGTTGTAATAAGAATACCTGTAATAATTCCATTAATTGGTCGCAATTTCATCACAGCAGCCGATACAATAATTTGGAAAAAGATAATAAAGCCCGCATCAAGAGTGATAAACATTTCCGGAGAAATTATACCATCCTTAGTTCCAATAGCTGAAGCCAAAGCAGGGGATATTTCAGCAATGGAATTATACATTACCGTAGTATCAACCCATTGGTCGATAAAGTTTGGAAGCGTGTAGAATAGTTGGTTAAACATGGTCCAAAAACCGACCATAATAATCAAAAACAACAATAATCTTAAATCCTTGATTGCGGTTAGGATATTGCGCAGTGTAGTAATAATCGTCTTAGCCAAATCATCTTCCGATTTTTCACGATAGGGTTCTTTATACATAAACAGAACAATCAAAATATTTACTGCAATAGCAGAAGCTGCCATAACAAAAACGATATGCCAACCCATTGCATCGCGAAGTTTCGAAGACAGAAGTGGTCCAACAAAACCACCGATATTTACCATCATATAAAATATTCCAAATCCAATCGATGATGTTTCAGGATTTGTGGTTTTTGTTACCGTAGCAGAAATCACAGGCTTAAACAA
>QNXT01000291.1 GCA_003973505.1 Bacteroidota bacterium | reverse complement strand
CTCCATTTGCTTCTTCAAATTTACCAATTCTACGCGAATGCGCTCCTGTAAAAGAGCCTTTTTCGTGACCAAACATTTCACTTTCAATAAGTTCTTCGGGAATTGCCGAAACATTTACAACCACAAACGGCTTATTGCGTCGATCTGAATTATAATGAATGGCTTTTGCAACAACTTCTTTACCTGTACCCGTTTCCCCGGTTATGGAAACCGTAATATTTGTGCGTACAGCCTTATTCATGAGGGCAAATACTCGTTTTATAGCAGGACTGTTGCCTTTAATGATATTTGAAAATTCATATTTTTGACCAACTTCTTCTCTAAGGCTTTGAACTTCTCGCTGTAGTTTAAGCTGCTCACTAGCATTTTTTATGGTATTCCAAAGCCGATTTTTTGTGTCATCGTTTTTTACAATATAATCGTAGGCCCCCGCTTTTAATAATTCTACCGCAGTTGAAATATCTTCTTGTCCTGAAATAATTATTACAGGAACATCAGGCAATTGTTCTTTTATTTTTTGCAAAACCTTTATTCCGAGCATATCAGGCAGCTTATAATCGAGGGTAATGATATCTGGCTTATGGCGGAGATTTGCAAGAATTTCTTTTCCTGTTGTGAATAATTCAACTTGATTATCAGGGTTTTGCTTTAGGTGATAACTTAGAATATGCGCATAAACAGGGTCGTCTTCAACGATAAAAATTTTATTTAAACTCATGGGCTTTCATTGTTTTTTTAGAATAGACTTCAAAAATACATTAAATATTTGAAAAATTCTAATTTTGAGAAAATTCCCTTCTTTAGAATAACTCTTTTAAACACTTTTGGGAGGTTATTGGAAAAACAGCGACTACATTATGATAGGAAATTCTTATGGGCTTGTGTATATATACTAAGATGCGTATTTCTTCCAGTTAATTAGGGTGATAGCATATCCTTAAAAAATAGGGCTAAAGCCCAATTTCAGGCAGAATCATTAGGGAGGGCATTAATGCCCTCCCTAATGAGATTGTAATACTCTAGGGGCTTTAGCCAAAACATATACTTATGTATAAAAAATCGCCTTTAGAACGGATAGCCAATGGCAAATGAAAGAATATAATCTCTGAAAAAATAAGGGCTAGAAAAAGTCCAATACTTACCATTGTCTTTATAGGGGTGGCGTAATGGAATGGAAGCATCGAGGCGTACGACTACATAATCAAGGTTTACACGGAATCCAATGCCTGCACCAACGGCAATTTCTTTTGCAAATGAATTGAAATGAAACTGACCGCCCACACGACTTGAATCTTCGTTTAATAGCCAAACATTCCCCGCATCGATAAATGCTGCGCCATCAAGTTTATAGGTGATTGGGAATCGATATTCAATATTACCAATGAGCTTTATTTCTCCCGATTGATCCAATAATAAATTGGTGTTTGAATAATCTTTTTTATAGCTACCCGGCCCAACTGTGCGTGCATAGAAAGCTCTTAAGTCGTTACTACCTCCCGCAAAGTATTGTTTGATAAATGGAAGTGTATTTGATTTATTATAAGGTATTCCTACACCAATAAGTACTCTGGTAACAAGCTTTTGTACGGGCGAAATGTGGAGGTAATTACGGAAGTCGTTGGTGATTTTTATGTATTGCGAATATTTTGCTCCAAAAAGAAGATCGGGGGCATTCTCTGCCAGCTTTTCTTTGGTTTTGAATAATAGATTAATCGTATTCCCAGCAACATCTACGGTAATATTATTATAAAAATTCTTGAACTTATTATGTTTATTAATTCGGTCGATTGTTAAACTATAGGTTGAGCCAAGTATTAATTGCTCGTCAAAACTCCTTGCTACACTAGGGTATTTTATTAAATAGTCTTCAAATTCTTGGGATTTCCCCAACATGGTAATATAATTAAATGTCAAGGGTTCTACCTTCCACTTTAGTCTGTTATCCGATGTCCATTTATAGCCAAAATTGGCTTGAGCAAAACTCATTTCATAATATTTTACCCGTTTTATTAATTTATAACCCAATATGGAATACGTTTTTGGAATATATCTTTTGCTTTGTTTGGGAACTTTAAAAGGAAGTATAAATCGTGGGAATTCTAAAATGGTTTTTACCCCAATTTCATAGGAGTTTAAGCCCAATTTATAGGCTCTTCGTTTGCTGGCTTTTTGCCATTCAAAACCGCCATCGAGTTGAAAGCTGAGGTGTTCGGCACCATGAAATATATTGGCATGAGTAACTGATAAAATGGCTGATGGCCCGAGGAAGTCGTTTGATTTTGTGGCAAAATTCACTTCTAAACCCACAGTAACGGGTTTAATGGGACTAAGAACCAAATTTGCCGATAGCGCATTATTCTTAGTGGAATCAATGGTGTAAATCATTTCATTTTGCTTGAAGATGCCAAAGCCATTAATGTAATGCTCGGTATTGCGATGATTGTTTACTCTGAAAAGACTATCGCTGTGAATAGAAATAATTCGATTAATATACTTCTGTTTATAGAAATCCTGTTTTTGGTAATAGATGTTGTTTATACTGTCGTATTCCATGGGTATCAAACCAATACTATCGCGATTTACATTGAAGTAAACATTTACCTTGCTCAGGGTGTATTGTTGTTTCTTAAATTCGGGTATTTCGGGTTTTATGCGCATCAAAGCATCTATTTGCCTGTTGCCAACGGTGGTGTCAATATCAAATATGATAAAGTTGGGGTTGAAAAAGAAATAGCCTTCGTTTCGTAGTATGTCGCTAACTCGTTGCCGTTCGTTTTTTAGATTCAGCAACCAATATTCATCCCCTTTTTTTATAAAGCTCTTATTCATACTTTTCTTTATCCATATGTCAAAGGGCTCTGAAGATGATAAATAATTAAAATTACGAAAACGGTAGGCTGTTTTCATGTCCAAAGTGTATATTGCTTGTACCTTCTTTTTGTTTTTCCCTTTATATCGCAACTCTAAACTTACTTTACTATCAAAATGCCCTTGGTCGAATAGGCTTTGTCGCATTTTTACAAGGCGTGCTTCGGGATTTACCTGCGAGAGAAGAACAGGCGGTTTACTCGCAACCGACCATAAATAATGGCGAGGCCCCCAATCTTTACTGGGTTTTAAATAGTTGTAGAATGTAAGTCCTGCTCTTGAAAATAGAATATAATTCCAATTTGTACGCACATAGCCAGTCATTACTACATCGTAGGCCTTATAAGGAAGGCGTTCTACTTTTTTCTTGCCATGCCATTTGAACCAAGTACGGGTGTATAGTACTTCGTCATCTTTTAAGAATTTAGTGTTAGAGCAGGATGTGAAGAAGAAGGAACCTAAAATAACGAGCATAGTTATCGCCTTAAAAAAAACTTGTTGCTTTTTTCCTTTTCTCAGTAGATGAGAACGATAGCTTATGTGTTTTATCTCTTTCACTTTGCCTTTTCTTTTTTCTTTTTTGAGTTTCCATCAATAATATCACGGAAGGAATTATAGGACTTGCGTATTTTTAAGCCGCCTCCTGTAGAGGTAATCTCTCCTTCCATTACATCTTCGTAAGTATCTTTTCGAAATAGGACTGCCTGGAAATTACCGTTCTTTGAAATATCGTATTCAATGGAAAAATTACGTTCGGTAAAAGATTCGGTACTCGTATATTGTTGTGCATTTTGAACGGTTGTCGAACTTAAATTGCTTAAATAGTTTACACGAATACGGTCGTGGTAGAAACTCTTTTTCACACTGAAAAACACATTCGATTGTTCTTCCACGGCACCACTGGAGTTGATGTTGTTGAAGCTTTTTATATCAAAACTCATATCTACAAAGCTTATTCTATCGCTGATAAGTTTATTTAGCGCTTTGGCTATTAATGTGTTTACGTATGAATTTACATCTATGGTCATATTGTTTTGCTTAGAGGCAAACTGTCCGCGTATAAGTAGATTTACAGCGTTCATGGTGCGCTCTTTTTCGCTCATCTGCGAAATTTTAGAAGATACTAAAGCGTCATTTGTATGCTGGTCCACATCAAATTGTACTATTAAATTATCGAGAGTGCCTCGCATATACACAAAGACTGTTACTTCCAAATTTTTATTATAACCCTCAATTAAATCACCGGTTTGTGCCCAAATTTTGGAAACAGCATTGATGGATACATAAGGGTTTTCTATTTCGTTGGTGATTTTTATAAAACTATTGTCGGTTATTTCCAATTCTTTCATGGCTACCATGGGCATAGAATAGCTCATTCTTCCTTTTACGATATTTAGGAGGCCTGAAGTCTTGGGCACTTCATCCGAATAAAGATATTTCACATCACCCTCCAAAGTCACGTTAAGGTAGTTTTCCATGGTATTATCGAAGTATAGATTAAACCGACAACCTTCATCAATCACAAGGTCGGCATCCAAATACTTAAATATATTCAGTAGGTGCGATTCTTTTTGCATGAGTGTTGTGTCAATTACATTCTTTACCAGATTTATGGTGTCGATTTTTGTAAAATTTACGATGTCTTCATTTTTATGAACCGATAAATCTTCCGGGAATGTATAGTTTAGAACCGTTGGGAAGTCCACTTTTATATATGATTTAGTATTTAAGTCGTCGATAAAACCATTCATCTTTACATCAAATTGTGCGTAAACCTGACTTGAATTCATTAGCTCCATGGCATCCGACTTGATGTGAAAATGGTTAAACAACACCTTATTGTCTATTAAATCAATGCTTCCTGTAAAAAAAGCTTTATGATTATCCTTATCAGTAATGGTCAAATTGTGAGGATTGATGCTGTTATTGTCGAAGACGACATTATCATTACTTAATCTGAAAACCTCTTGTAAATCGTTTAGCCCAAATTGGGTATTCTTAAACTGGAAAAATCCATTTATAATGGGCTTATCCGTTGTGCCCGTTATTTTTATGTTTGAATAGATGTTGCCAGTAACATTATAAAGATAATCAGTAAAATACACATTTAAGAAGTCGAGATTAAGTTTGTGAATATCTATATCCATATCCATTTTATGATCCTGCTCAAAGGAGATGTTTGCTCGCACTGAGGCGAGGTTTTCCTTGCCATTAATACCTAAGTGGAGGTTTAATTGTTTGTCGT
>QNXT01000124.1 GCA_003973505.1 Bacteroidota bacterium | reverse complement strand
GACGAAATCATTAAACAGCTTGGTTTATAAATAGCATCCATTCCTTACAAATATTCAACCTCCTTCGCATCGAAGCTTCGAATCCCTTTTTGGCTTTCGATGCGGAGGAAGCCATACTCATCAATTCCAATAATTTGCCCCCGGAAATTTTGATTATTGGCATGGTAGTTTTTCCATTCTTTATATTGGTATAAAGAATTTAGATAATCCTGTTTTAGTCCATCCCAATCCCCTGATTGAAGCTGTGCATATCGATTGGCAAACTGAGTTTCAAAAAGAGCTAAAACTTCATTTATTTCAGTTTCTTCTTCTAATATTTGGATGAGTGAAATAGGATTTGGAGCATCCGATGTAAAATGCTGTTGGTTCACGTTCACACCAATACCAATCACCACCCAATCAAATGTATCTCCCTGAATTGCATTCTCAATTAACACACCCGCTATTTTTTTTCGACCAACATAAATATCGTTGGGCCATTTGATTTTTACAACCTCATCAAGCAATAACGACCGAATACTATCTGCTAAAGCTAATGAGGTAATGATTGTGATATAAAATTGATTTGATATAGCTAAGAATTGGGGGCGAAGCAAAAAGCTAAACAATAGATTTTTATCCCCTTCCGACTCCCACTGATTATCACCCTGTCCTTTTCCTCCTGATTGAAAAGCCGCTTGCACCAAAAAGCCTTCATTCAAGCTCTGCGTATTTAACCTCCTAATAAGCTCTTTATTAGTGGAATCTACTTCTTTTAAAAAAACTTTTTCAAAGGAAAATTTCGAGTGGTCAAGGGTCATCTAAATATCTATTTTAGCATTTATTAAGAATTCATCTATATAAATAGGTAATTCAGGTTTTTATTAGCGGTAAAATTACGTATTTTTGCACATTATTAAACAGAATACATGACAAAGCAAAAAAACGATTCAGAAGAGTTGGCTTTAACCATAGTTAAAGCTATTCAAGAAAAAAAAGGCGAAGGCATTAAGCTGATGGATTTACGGAATTTAGACGCGGCAGTTACCGATTTTTTTGTGGTATGCAGTGCTAAGAGTGACACTCAGGTGGATGCAATTTTTCGCAGTATCGACGAGATAGTAAAAAAAGAACTTGGCTTAGATCCTTATCAAATTGAGGGTACTGACTATTCCAATTGGATTTTATTAGACTATGTTGATGTGGTAGCACACGTTTTCAGAGAAGAAATCCGTGAGTTTTATAAACTTGAGGATTTATGGGCTGATGCCCAAACAAAAGATTTTGATTAAACAATCAACAATCATTTTAAAGTACTGAATATTAGATATAATATGGAAAATAAGAAACAGAATAAACCAAATATACCTACTCCCAATCCTCTAAAAAACAAAAAGGGCGGATTCAATTTCTATTGGATTTATGGGATTATTGCCTTAACATTTATCATTCTGCAAATTATGGCTTCATCAAGCGATAGTGCAGGAGATCGCAGTATTCAAAAGGGACAACTAATCAACATGCTTAAGAAGCAAGATGTGGATAAAATTGTTGTTGTAAATAAAGATGAATATGCTGAGATTTATGTTAAAAGCGAAAAAGTCGGTGATTATCCTGCCTTAAAAAAAGGGGATAATTTTATGGATGTTGGGAAGCCTTATCTGATTTATAATGGCGATTTGGAAAACTTTGGTGAACTCATTCAGAAAGTTCAAGATGAAGAACAAATTCCTGACGATAAAAAGGTTTACATCACTCGTGAAACCCGTGTAGATTATACAGGACAAATTTTTAGCTGGTTATTACCTCTTGGGCTAATCATCTTATTTTGGGTGTTTATCATGCGACGAATGGGTGGTGGAGCCGGAGGTGGCGGAGGCCAAATATTCAACATCGGAAAATCAAAAGCACAACTATTTGATGGTACAACCGATGTAAACGTTTCCTTCGATGATGTAGCCGGACTGGAAGAAGCAAAAGTAGAGATTATGGAAATTGTGGATTTCCTAAAAAATCCAAAAAAATATACAGACTTGGGAGGTAAAATTCCTAAAGGCGCACTTTTAGTTGGCCCTCCGGGAACTGGAAAAACATTGATTGCTAAAGCTGTAGCCGGTGAAGCAAAGGTTCCTTTCTTTTCCCTTTCCGGTTCTGATTTTGTAGAGATGTTTGTGGGTGTTGGAGCAAGTCGTGTACGAGATTTATTCAAGAAAGCAAAAGAAAAAGCCCCTTGTATTGTCTTTATCGACGAGATTGATGCCATTGGTCGTGCCCGTGGCAAAAACCAATTTAGTGGAGGTAATGACGAACGTGAAAATACATTAAACCAACTACTTACCGAAATGGACGGTTTTGGCGGAAATCAAGGAGTTATTATTCTTGCAGCCACAAACCGTGCCGATGTTTTGGACCGTGCCCTACTTCGTGCAGGTCGTTTCGATCGTCAGATTCATGTGGAATTGCCCGACCTTACCGAGCGTGAAGCCATATTCAAAGTACATTTGAAACCTTTGAAAGTATCCAAAAATATTGATGTGGTCATGTTAGCAAAACAAACTCCGGGTTTCTCAGGTGCTGATATTGCTAATGCTTGTAACGAAGCGGCATTAATTGCTGCAAGACGCAATTCCAAAGAAATTGTAAAACAAGATTTCATGGATGCCATCGACCGTATTGTGGGAGGATTGGAAAAACGTTCAAAGATTATCACACCACTCGAAAAAAGTACGATTGCCCATCACGAAGCCGGGCATGCCGGAGTAAGTTGGCTATTGGAATATGCTCACCCATTGGTTAAGGTTACCATTATCCCTAGAGGCAAAGCCTTAGGTGCTGCTTGGTATTTACCCGAGGAACGGCAAATAACAACCTTCGAGCAAATATTTGATGAGATGACCGCCACCATGGGAGGTCGTGCTGCTGAAGAATTAATTTTTGGCAAAGTCTCAACTGGTGCTTTGAACGACTTGGAGAAAGCCACCAAACAAGCTCAAGCTTGTGTGATGTATTATGGCTTAAACAAGGAAATAGGAAACCTAAGCTATTATGATTCAAGTGGACAAAGCGAGTACAACTTCACCAAACCTTATAGTGAAAAAACCGCTGAAATCATTGATCAGGAAGTTCGTAAACTAACTGAAGATGCTTATCAAAGAGCCTTGAAAATATTAAGTGATAATATTGATAAACTGAAAGAATTAGCGCAACGCTTACTTGATGAGGAAGTTATTTTTGCAGAAGATGTAGAGGCTATTTTCGGACCACGTCCATTTGGCGATTCTGAAAAACATGCACATGCAAAATCCATTAGTTCCGACTTCAAAGAGAAAAAAGAAGACGAGACTATTGCTGCAAAGAAAAAAGAAAAAGAAAAGACAGAGGATTTGGTAGCTGAAGAAACGAAAACAGAAACTAAAGAAGAGACTACGGTTAACACTCCTAAAACGGAAGATTAATTATGCAAACCATTAAGTCGAGTGAAAAAATAATGAAGCGAATTCGCCAGGCGAGTTTAACCCAAGTTGAAAATCAATACGATAATGTTGATTTAGAAGGGGATATTTATACGCCAATGGATGATGATATCGAAATCGCTTTTGCCTCAGAACTTAATGCTAATGGAGGGACTTTTGTTTATTGTGCTAATGAACAGGAATTAATTCAAAATCTTATCGCTCTTTCAAATGAGCGCAAATGGAATTCCTTTTTCACTCGCGATGTAAAAATTCAGAATCTGCTAAAAGACTATAAACTATCGTTTGGCCAAAATGATGATGAACTTTTACATACACAAAACGGCATCACACAATGCGAAGCTCTCGTGGCTCGTTTAGGTAGCGTATTGATTTCTTCTAAACAAACGAGTGGACGAAAGCCCAATTTTTTCCCAAACACACATATTGTTATCGCCAATTTAAGCCAAATTGTAGCCACAGTGAAAGATGGTTTGGATTTAATTCACAATAAATATCAAGGTAGATTCCCCTCTATGACTACGCTTATTACGGGTCCAAGTAGAACTGCTGATATTGAAAAAACATTAGTAATGGGAATGCATGGCCCTCGAGAATTAATCGTATTTTTGTTAGACGAACCTTTAAAATAAAAAGCTATGGAAAATGAATGGATCAAAATTTACACAACCGATAAGGATTATAAAGCACTTATAATTCAAGAGAAACTTGCTGAAAATGGCATTGAGTCGAATCAAATTAGCAAAAAGGGTTCTGAAATTGAATTGTTTATTGCCGAGATTGAAATTTACGTTTTAGAAAAAGACGTTGAGAAAGCAAAAGAAGTTGTAAATCAACACAGTGAGCTTTGAGCAATTTAGTATTACGAACAATAACAGGAGCAGCCATTGTTGCATCAATTATAGGCTCCATATTATTAGGCAAGTACTTTTTTGGTGCACTGTTTTTTGTTTTTACCATCTTAGGAACTTATGAGTTCTTCACGATGATAAAAAAATCAAATATCATTGCCCAACGGTTTTTTGGAACTACTGTAGCGGGTTTGCTATATTTATTATTGTGGTGGGTATCATTTTCACCTGAGCGGGCCATGTATTTGATAGTTATCGTTCTTTTGGTTTTTATTGTTCCTATTCGAGAGCTCTATCGTACCGATTCAGACAATGCCATACCAAATATTGCAACTACCTTATTAGGCATAGTATATGTCGCTGTTCCATTTGGACTTATGAATTTTATGTTTCGATATAATGACGAAAACACATTTCATCTTTTACTCGGACTGTTTGTAATTCTCTGGACTGCTGACACTTTCGCCTACCTTGTAGGTTCTCGTATTGGAAAAAACAGACTATTTGAGCGGGTATCTCCAAAGAAATCGTGGGAAGGAAGCATCGGAGGAATGATTGCAT
>QNXT01000270.1 GCA_003973505.1 Bacteroidota bacterium | reverse complement strand
ATGATTGTTTCAATATAGCTAGTAAGGAAGTCAATTGTTCTTCAGGCAATAATTGTCCACCCGTATATACTCCAATGACTATATCGGCTCCCATATCCAAAACCACCGAAACCGGAAAATTTTCCACCAAACCTCCGTCAACCAACAACATAGAATCTTTTTTTACGGGCTGCATAATGGTAGGAATCGACATACTCGAGCGCATTGCCAACGATAAAGGTCCATCCTTAAAAACGTATGCTTTACCTGTAAGCAAATCCGTTGCGACAGCACGATATGGAATATAAAACTGATCGAAAGAAGTATCTTTTGCTGCTGATATAGTCAGTTTTTCAAACAACAGCTCCAACTCCTGCCCTTTAATCGCGCCAGAAGGCAAGCTCGGTTTCCATCCATGGAAAGGAAGTTCGGCAAGATATTCACCATACTCCGGTTTCTCTTCCATATTTACACGCCGAAAATTCATCTTATTGCTCAGTACTTCGCTCCAATCTTGATGCTCTATTAGCGACTGAATAGAATCAACCGTAAAACCAATAGCGTATAAAGCCCCCACTAAACTCCCCATACTCGTACCCGAAATATAATCAGGATGAATACCCGCTTCTTCCATCACGCGTAAAAACCCAACATGGGCAATTCCCTTAGCCCCTCCTCCACTTAGCACCAAACCTATTTTAGGGCGATCGCCCTTAAAACCCCTCTTAGTATATATCACAAGAGAATCTTGAGCATATATCTCCATAACATTCCCAAGAATAATTACCAGTAAAATGATTTTTAAAAATATACGGCTCATCGCTCTTCTCTTATTTATTTTGATTATGCTTTCTTTTGACTCTCCTATTGTTTCAAAAGTTTATCAATCTCATTCTCAACTTTCGTAAGAATTACCCCTTTGCTATTTCGACCATCAATTTTCACAATCAATGCGTCATCAAAACGCACATGTCTAATAAAATCATCTTCATAAACGGCCTCCATAGAATCCAGCACATCTACCCGATACAATCCATCATTAATAAACGGATTGATGGTAAAATAGCCAACATGGAAGGATGTTAAATTTTGAAAGAAGTGGGTTCCTTGTGATGGGTCGATTCTGTAATTCTCCAATCCTGATTCTACAATTAACCTTGCTTCAGATATCTGAGGCCAAATAACCGGGATACCAAGCCAAGGATCATGCGATCCCCAACGCCCTGGCCCAATTAATATATAATTTTCGTTGCGTTTCACAAACTCATTATTTATTTTTTCAATCAAGGCAGGTAATTGAGGATTATTAGCAGCATCAAAATTCTGAGTCTTAATATAAACAACATCACGTAAACCCGTTATTACACCATTGCCTAATGCTGAATTTGACATGATAATAGCATTATCAGTATCATCTTCACTAATATCTACAACCTGACTACCCGAAGTTTCTACAATTGGACGAATTTGTAATAAATTGAATGTCATTTCATTCGAAGCGTTCTTTTTAAGGTTTACCGCAAATTCTATTTCAACAGGATTATTCATTGCCTGCTGCCCCATCTCAAGTACCTCTGCAATAATTTCTGACAAAGGAAATTTATTGTATTTCAAAACATGTGAAAAACTAACAATTTTCTTTCCTCCATCTACCCATCCATCACGCAGCATTTCCGAATGAAAATCATAGGTCGATAGAATCATTCTAAAACTTCTATCATCAGGTATATAACGTATCGAAAGCTTTTCAAGGTTTATATCATCCTCAACTGATGGCTTGAAACTATCCAAATCCATTTTCAAGGCATAAAAATGCTTTTGCGTACTACTCAAGGCTAGTTCAGGTGTAGATAATTGCAATACCTTTTGGGGACTTTTCGGAGAAAAGCGAAGATTATGACCTCCACCATCTACAATATGTTTTCCTAAACCTAAGGCCAATTCAACCACACCATCCTCAGCTTTTTCATCAATTACAGGATAGAAATTCACCGAGCGAGTTACACCTGAGAAGGTTGGCATATAAATGTTGTCGTGCCTATTTCCACAAACTTCTTGCAATACAATAGCCATTTTTTCTTCATCAATCACATTCTTAGTAGCTTGCATATAGGCTTTACTACTTTTGAAATATACCGATGCATACACACTTTTGATTGCCTCGGCCAATCGTTGTAAACATATATCTTCCTCACCAATCATTGGTAGCATAAAGGTTGAATAAATACCTGCAAATGGCTGATAATATGAATCTTCCAACAAACTTGACGAACGCACTGCTATGGGGCGTTCAATCACTTTTACATAACCTTTTAAATCGCGCAATAAACTTTTAGGCAGCTTCGCCTTCACAAAATGATTTAGTATTACCTCATCCTCTTCATCACTTAATGCAATATTATAAAGGTTATTATTTTCCATAAATAAATCAAACATGTCCGTACTTATCACTACCGTTTTAGGAATCGTAATAAATACATCTTTATATTTATGGTGTAGTTTATTCTTCTTGAGAAGCATATCAATAAAAGCCAATCCTCGAGCCTTTCCTCCAATGGAACCTTCGCCAATACGAGCAAACATCACATAACTATCGAAGCGTTTTCGATAGAATTTTGCGATTACCCCCCGAGCTGTATTTTTTCGATATCCCGAAAGAGCCTGATAAATAAACTCACGCACCTCATCTAAATTATTGAAGTGCTCAGCACGCATATATTTGAATAAATTGGCAATATGAAATAAAGCTCGTGCCTTAAACCATTTTGAGAAATGATTCCGATTTATATGATAGTTTAGCACCTCATCTGGAATCTCTTTTACTAATTTTTGTAAGCTCTTCAAATCAGAAGCTCTACCTACTTCCTTATTTGTTTTCGGACATATAAAAACAAAATCGCCAAAAGCAAAATTCTCGACAATATATTCCTTAAGTTCGTGTATTAGCGTTTTTGAATTCTTATCAATAAACCCAGCTCTTAGCCTTTTGGCATGAACCACATTTTCAGCATCTGATGATTGTAGAAGAAATGGTAAAAAGCGATCCTCTTTACGAACTCGTTTACATAATCGAAGACCTGCATGTTTGTCTTGTTCACCATTTCGAGGGTAACTAATATCTGATATAATCCCCAGTAAGTTATTTTTATATTTTTCGTAATATTCTACAGCCTTTTCATAATTAGTTGCTAATAAAATCTTGGGACGACCTCGCATTCGCATGGTCTTTTGATGTTCGTTTAAGCCCTCGGCCATAAACTTTTTAGACTGAATAAAAATGATTTTGTAAATATTTGGCAGATAACTAGAATAAAAACGAATGGAATCTTCAACCAAGATAATTACCTGAACTCCAACTTTATTCACATCATGATTGGCATTAATTACATCCTCTAACAATTTTACGATGGCCAACATTATATCGGAATGCCCCAGCCAGCTAAAGACCGCATCAATAGCCGAAGTATCCTCGTTTTTAAGCATCAAACGTGTTTCCCTTGAAAAGGGAGTAAGCAATACAAAGGGAATTCCATATCCCTTTTTCTTAATCAGTTTAGCAAGCTCAAAAGCATCCATTCCAACCAAACTTAATGTGGAAATAACCATATCGATGCTATCATTAGCCAATATTTCCAAAGCCTCATCAGCCTCTGTAACCTGAATAAATTGCGGAGGATAACGCAAATTCAAAGCTACATATTCATTAAATATTTGCTCGTCAATTCGGCCATCTTCTTCAAGCATAAAAGCATCGTAAGTACTACAAATCAGGAGTATCTTATTCACACGTTTATTCATCAGTTGACTAAACGCAACATCAGAATAATAAAAGTGATTGTTTTGGTTAATAGGCATAATATCAAGTTTAGTTACTGCAAACAAAGGTATGAATAAAAGCATTTCAATACTCTATTAATATTGGTTGATTGAATGGAAAAATAAAGAAAAGAATGATTTAGGGACGTTTAATCAATTCCACTTAACTAACACCTTAATTACCTC
The DNA here is from genome assembly GCA_003973505.1 of Bacteroidota bacterium. The sequence continues at coordinate 900 of QNXT01000270.1, read as the reverse complement.
TATTTTGCGTGCATAAAAAGTCTTAAATATTCTTCCCGTGTTGGGTTCACTGGCGAAATTATTAGCTTAAAAAATTGCCTGCCATTTTTTAACTATTTTTGCAGGCAATTCTCTTCAAAAGAATAAAACTCAAAATACACTGAATGAAATTTGAATTACAATATACCGACCCTAAAAGCAATGCCAGGGCTGGAAAAATCACCACCGACCATGGAGAAATAGAAACTCCGATATTTATGCCTGTAGGAACGGCCGGAACCGTGAAAGCTGTTCATATAAAGGAACTTTCGGAAGATACCAAAGCCCAGATTATTCTAGGCAATACTTACCATCTTTTTTTACGTCCGGGACTTGATATAATTGAAGCAGCAGGTGGTTTACATAAGTTTAACGGTTGGAACGGCCCAATATTAACCGATAGTGGAGGATATCAGGTTTATTCGCTTTCCGAAACACGAAAGATCAAGCCTGAAGGGGTTCACTTCCGTTCGCATATCGATGGCTCGAAGCATTTGTTTTCACCTGAGAATGTAATGGATACTCAGCGAACCATTGGCGCTGATATTATGATGGCATTTGATGAATGCACTCCCTACCCTTGCGATTATGATTATGCAAAAAACTCCATGCATATGACCCATAAATGGCTTGACCGATGCATTAATCGTTTCGATACCACAGAGCCAAAATATGGATACAGTCAGACCTTATTCCCCATTGTTCAAGGCAGTGTTTACCGCGACCTCAGAACTCAATCAGCCGAATATATCGCCTCTACAAACCGTGAAGGAAATGCCATTGGCGGATTGAGTGTGGGAGAACCTCATGAGGTAATGTATGAAATGACCGATTTGGTTTGCAGCATTTTACCCAAAGACAAACCGCGTTATTTGATGGGTG
>QNXT01000039.1 GCA_003973505.1 Bacteroidota bacterium | reverse complement strand
ATATAATCATTTGCCTTCGAGTGAAATAGAATCGCTTATCAAAAGAGCAAAACGTATTGTTTGTCGATCGGGCTATAGTTCGGTAATGGATTTTGCAGCACTTCATAAACGGGTGCTTTTTATTCCCACTAAAGGACAAACCGAGCAAGAATATTTAGCAAGGTATTTATCAAAAACGGGTCGCGCATTATCTACGACTGAGGATAAAAATGATTTGATGGTGAAATTGAATCGCTTAGGTATTATGCGACCTTTGGTGTTGGAAAATAACAGATTGGAGTTTTTGGTAAACCAAGCATTAAAGAAATTGAAATAGTATCCAATGTCAAAAACAAAAGAAATACTTGATAATTTAGATTTATTAGCAAAAACGGCTGAACCTTCAACTAAAAAGCTTTTTAGGACACTAAAAAAACGAAAACCTAAGAATTTGGATAAGGTAGTGCGCGAAGCACATGAAGAAGTATTTGACGAAATTGACTGCTTGGAATGTGCTAACTGTTGTAAAACGCTTGGCCCCAGAATAACAGATGTTGATATAGCTCGCTTATCAAAGCATTTACGTATGAAACCAGGTAAACTGATTGAGCAGTATTTCAAAATTGATGAGGATGGAGATTATGTGTTTCAAAGTATGCCATGTCCTTTTTTAATGCCTGATAATTATTGTATGGTTTACGAATCGCGCCCTATTGCTTGCCGGGAATACCCACATACCGACCGAAAACGCTTTTATCAGCTTTTAGATATTACGCAGAAAAATGTGGCAGTTTGTCCAGCTGTGTACGAAATTGTGGAGCAGATTAAAAGTGAGTTTTCTGTCGAGTAATTTATACGATTTAATAAACGTGAAACGAATATGTCTTCTGTATTTTACCTTCAAGCATATTTGTATAAATTTCCAAATCAAACTGATAACTTCCTCGTTCTAAATTCTCTGATTGTATTAAAAGCAAAATTTTACCCTTGCTATTGGCTTGGGTTATGGGCTTTTTAATCACGGTACTAATATAAGTGGCAGAAGATTTTACTGATTTTATAACTAATTCTGATTTGCCTGTATTTTCATAGTCAATTGTGAAAACACCACGTTCCCCAAAAGCAATACTATCAGGCGTTAGTTTTTGGGTTTTGATTTTTAATACAGGAAACTCTTTATTGTGAATGTCCTCGGCAATGGTGTTGCCTGAACTATAGAGAATAATTTGGATTTTGCGTTCCATAGCTGCAGCACGACTATAAATCGAATTGCGTTTATCATTTGGATTATCACTCACAAATTCAGCTGCCTGAGTATCTCCCAGTGGATCTTCAAAAATTTGAATGCTTCCCCCATTGCTTGCTGTTCCTTCGAAATAGGGAATAAAATAGCCATTGTCATAATTCTTAAGATAGTTTACCAAACTGGCGATTCTACGTTTCGAAAGGTTTAGATTGTATTCTGTAGTGTTTAATGGACTCGCATAACCTTTTATTTTCAGGCGAATATTTTTTCCATTATCGAGCTCGTTTTTCAATAATGCTGCAAGCTTTTCAAGATCTTCAAAACCATGTCCCACATAATTATCAAAGAAATTTTCAATGTCTTGCTTTGCTTTCGTTGCTTGTTCGCCTTTCAGTCCTTTCGAATACTCTTTTTTATACTTTTCTTTTAGCTTGAAATAATCAACCAGTAAATCTTTATAATCTTTATTTGTAGTGGGTTTTCTCGAGCGAGGGTCAGGAATATCGTTATGGAAATAGAGTGTGAGTGGCAAAAGCTTTTGAATTTTCTGCTCAATTTTATCTAATTGCACTACCGTTTCGGTAATGCTATCTGTTTGCTTTTTATTTATTTGCTCAAAATTAACATAGTAAATATCGTTGCAACAATTCTCAGCATTTCCATGATAAAAGGAACCTACACGATTTGAGCTCAACCAGGCTTCGTTAGTTGCGGCTTTGAAATAGTAATAACTGTCGTTACTACTTGAGTTAATCGGTAGTCCAAGATTGCTTGGTTCAGTCCATGAGTTTAGGCCGCCGGTGGCTCTAAATATATCGAAACCGCCAAAACCCTGATGCCAATCGGAGCTAAAATACAAGCTTTGATGTTGCTTGTCGTAGCTGGGTGTTATCTCCGAACCCTTAGTATTGATAATGCTTCCTAAGTTTGTAACCTTTTGGTATTTACCATTTTTAATAATTACATACCATAAATCCATGCCCCCAAATCCTCCAGGCCTGTTTGATGAAAAATACAAGATGTCAAATTCTTTTCCCTCAACAATAAAGGGATGTGTTGATGAATACCCCGGCATATTAATCTCATCATTTAATCGTTTGGGCTTTTTCCATTTCCCATTTTTATATTCACTAAAGTAAATAGCACAGCTGCCCACATTTCCATTTTGTTCGTTACAAATTGTAAAATATGCTTTGCGACGGCTACGATTGAATGAAATATTGGCTGTGAAATCGTGATGACCTTGTAATTGTTTACTGTAAATACCAGGTGTAGTATAGCCATTCTCCGATTGCTTACTTATCATGATGTCAGAAATATAGCTTTGCGAAAAGATGCTTTCAAAGCTGTCTTTAAACACATTTTGGTAGCGCGAGAAAACCAATTCTGAACTATTTAGTGGGATGGGGTTAAATTCAGAATATTCGGTATTGATTGGGCTTGGTAGATGCTCAATTACAGCATTCGTGCTATCGTTTTGATGTTGAATTGCGAAATTGCAAGATGCGATTTCATTCATCGCTCTATTCTGAAAATCAATATCTTGTTCAAGACTTAGGTGCTTTTGAAATCCTGCTATTGCTTTTTTGTATTCACCGAGATTCTTTTCAGAAAGAGCATAGTAGAAATAGGATTTAGGGTATTGGTTTTCTGTATCAATTTGCTGAACATAAGTAAAGTAAGTGCGTGCTTTTGCGTAATTAAGTTGGTAATATTTACAAAGAGCATATTTGTATGCAGCTTCAATTTGCAAACTGTCTTTGCTTAAAAGCTTTTTATATAGTCTTGCTGCCTGTTCGTATTTCTGATTGCTAAAATATTCATTCGCCAATGCCTTCGATTGCTGTTCTTCATTTGTAAATTGTGCATAAATATGCATTTGCACAAAAAGTGAAAGTAAAAGAAGAGTCGGTTTTATGGAATAATTTCGTTTCATTCTACTAAAAAATAGGGCAGGGCATATTGTTTATTTTATGTTTTTTATGTTGGTTTGCACGAAATATAATCGATATCTCGTAACCACCCATATAGTTGCTGGCACTTCGTAAACCTGATAAGTTGAAGTCGTAGCTTGCCATAATGCTAAATTTCTTGATGTCGAGCCCAAATTCAAGGATTAAAGCGTCTTTATTACGAACAAATAAACCAAAGTTTAGAGCCGTGAAATTATGCGAATTGGGATGGATAATGGCCTTATAGCGCATGCCAAGTGTAAGTTCATTAAAAGGTCCTTGATTGGCGAAATAAACACTTGGAAACAGAATGTTGGAATTATCAAGCTTTATCTCTACTTCCGAATAGGCTAATATTTTTATATCAAGCTTTACTTTTTCGTTATTCATCAGGCTTTGTGCCGGTTGATTGATGTGCCAAACGGAAACCCCGGTATTTACTTTTAAATCATTATTTAGGATGGTTAGCCAGTGAATTCCGGCAGATATATCAAAATAGGTAAAGTTTGATTGTGAAAAATATTCGCCAGACTGAATGCTTGGGTCGTTTATTTGTCCGTTCCATTGATTTGGAAAATAGAGTTTAGTATAATCAATAGAACGCTGAGAGAAAAAGAACTGAGCCCCAATTGATATTAGATTTCTATTACGTTTGTTTAAGGCTTTTATATATGAAAGAGATACAGCCCCTTGTGTAGTGCCAAAGCGAGAATCACCTGCTTCATCATTATTAAAAATCAATCCCAGTCCCAGAATATCACTTTGACGTTTGCGTTTCCACAACTGCATATCCATTGATGCCGAATAGGTTTTATACGGAATGCTAACCGAAGCCCATTGACTACGGTGGTTTAGAATAAAACGGAATTTTGCATCATTAAAACCGCTTAGGGCAGGGTTGAGGTTTAATGGGGAATTAAGATACTGTGAAAAATGGATATCTTGTCCATAAGCATTGCCAATAGCTATATAGCTTAATAAAAAAATCCAAATGAGCTGTTTTTTAATCATCTTGATTTATCGTATCACAGTAATATTCCCTTTTTTTCTAAAAATTTCTTTATTGTAGCATGTGATTACCAAATGGTAAACGAAAACACCCGGGTCAACCTTTTGACCTCGATAGGTCCCATCCCAACCATTATCCAAATTGGTAGTTGCAAATACAAGTTCTCCCCATCGGTCATAAATCAGAAAATCAACTTCATAAGCCACATTGCTCTCTATATAAAGGATATCATTAACACCATCGCCATTGGGAGTAAACGCATTGGGAACATAAATATAGGGCTCGTCACAAATAACATCAATAATCCAAAGGGTAAGCGAATCGCGCCAAGTACATCCCCATTCATCACTTACTTCAACATAGTAAGTGGTTGTTTGTGTTGGACTTGCATTTGTAGTGCTGCTTGTTGGATTTTCTAAGCCCGTGGCTGGAGTCCATAAATAGCTGTAATTTCCATTCAGTTGGGTAGAATGAATTTGTACCGTTTGTCCTTCGTAAATGGTATCGCTATCCCATGCATGGAAATTTATGTAGATGGATGAATCAATCAAAACCACGGTATCTGTTAAACTACAGTTGTTCGCATCCTTTACCTCAACAATATAAGTGCCATCACAAAGCTGTGTTGCAGGGTTTGTCGTTTGATTTGAAGCATCGTTCCATTGCCAACTATAAGGAGGGGTGCCGCCCGTTGGATTCGACCAGGCTTTTCCAATGCATGCCGA
>QNXT01000205.1 GCA_003973505.1 Bacteroidota bacterium | reverse complement strand
GACTTAATATTAAAACACCGTCAATATTTTTTTCTTTCATCATATTCTCAATCATCTCCTTATTCTCCTTCTTTATGATACTTGGCACAAGAATAGATGAACCATAAACTCCTTCGTAACCAAGAAATTGCAAACGTTCGATAAACATACGTTCCATGGCAAGTTTACTCGATTCATTGGCTGTTAAGGCAACCACTGCTATTTTTTTCATATCAGGACTTGGTCCTTCATAGTCAGGCGCTTGCCAAGTAGCAACAAGACTTGTTGAACTTCTGCAAGCTGCTAAAAATATCAAAAGAACTATTACTGCATAATTTAACTTTCTCATCGCTTTTCGTTTTTAGTTTGTTAATGCAAATATAGGACAAATGGACGTAAGATGTTGCATTTACTAATTGAATTTGTATTCAACTAAAAAAAGGAGCTAAATAATTTCAGCTCCTTTAATTTGCATAGCAAAATAGGCATTATGCTACTAGACAATTAAACACACAATAATCCAATTAGACGTTTTTCTTTCTACAACCTAGATTTCCATTTTCATCGGAATATCCATATAAATAATTCAATTTAGGTATATATAATTCTCTAAGTACTTTACGCTTCAGTTTAAGCGTTGGCGACAGCTCTCCGGTCTCGGTAGTCCATTCGCGACAGGTCAATGCCCATTTACGAATCTGACGAGATTTACCAATATCCTTATTGATTTTATCCACTTCAATTTGGTAACGTGCAATCACTTTCTCATTCATCACCAATTGCTCATTATCACGAAATTCGATATGTTTATCGGCTGCCCAATTATGTAAATACTCAAAATCGGGACTAATAATAGCCGCAGTAAACTTCTCTCCTTCTCCTACAATCAATATTTGATCAATAAAGGGCGATTCCTTCGCACGATTTTCCAATACCTGAGGTGCTACATATTTTCCAGTACTCAATTTGAAAATTTCTTTCTTACGGTCTGTTATTTTCAAGAAACGTCCTTCAACCAGCTCTCCAATATCTCCAGTATGCAACCAACCATCTTTATCAATTATTTCGGCTGTTTTCTCAGGGTCTTTATAGTATCCTAGCATCTGACTGGGCCCTTTCATACATATTTCATTATCCTCACCAAACTTCACTTCCACATTATGGATAATAGGTCCCACAGTACCAAAGCGCATATTGTTATAGCCTGAATAATTTACCGAAATCACAGGCGAAGTTTCTGTCATTCCATATCCTTCAGCCACTTGAATTCCGGCACAATTAAACGACCTTGAAAGTCGCTCTTGCAAAGCAGCGCCTCCACTGATAATCACTTTAATATTTCCTCCCAAGGCTTCACGCCATTTACTATAAATCAATTTATCAGCAATTTTATGCTGTAGTTTATAGAAAGCTGAATTCTTACCATCTTCCTTAAATTCAAGAGCTAAATCAACTGCCCAGAAAAACAGTTTCTTTTTGACACCCTCCAACTCGGAACCTTTAATGATAATTTTGTCATAAAACTTTTCCAGAATTCGAGGAACTGCAGTAAAACCGTGAGGATTAATTTCTTTTAAATTATCACCAATGGTTTCGATACTTTCAGCATAATACACCGAAGTTCCTTTATAAAGCACCAAGTAATTTACCATACGTTCCAAAACATGGCAAAGAGGAAGAAAACTCAAATACTTCTCTCCTTCTTTCACATTAATCAGGTTTCGTGTACCATCAATATTTGCAATAAAATTGGTATGACTTAACATTACCCCCTTCGGACGACCCGTTGTTCCCGATGTATAAATGATTGTCATCAAATCATCAGGATTAATATTTTCTTTTATTTCTTGTAATTTTGGGAATAGTTCTTCACGTTTTGAACGACCCAATTCCACTATATCCATCCAATTATCGATGCCCTCGAGCTTATCCATTGAATACACTCTTATATCTCTTTGAGAAGATAAGGCAGAAGGCGCAATACGTGTATATTGCTCTTGTTTACCAGCTATCACAATCTTGGCATCCGAATGTTCAATGATAAAATCATAGTCGCTTTTACCCATATTGGGGTAAACAGGCACATGCACTGCTCCCACTTGACTAATACCCATATCAATAAAATTCCATTCCGGTCGATTATTCGAGATGGTTAGTATTTTATCACCTTTGCCTATGCCCAAAGCCAAAAGCCCCATGCTAAATTCATCGCGGAAATTAATAAAATCTTCGCCTGAGAAATTTTCCCATTTCCCATTTCTTTTTACAGAAAGAACTTGCTTATTGGGATTGATATCTCGATTTCTCTCGGCAATTTCAAAAGTCCGTGTTATTTTCATTTTGCTATCCATCTTATTTTGATTTGAGTTTAAATGTCCATGTATAATTGAATTCTGACACCACATCACCATCTTCATCGGTACCAATAGATTGTACTTCTACCGTAACGCCCTCTTTCGTATCAATGGCTTTTTGAATGGCCCTACGAATTTCATCGCCCTGCTCACAAGTAAAACGAATGCGTGAAACCGCTTTTTTACTAAAATGGGCTTTCATATCGAAAACAAGCATGGAAATAGGTTTTTTGGAGTCGATTACGGCATCCATAGCTAATACGCCCGTAGATAATTCGGCGGCCATGGCTTGTGCTCCAAAATAGACTGATTTGAATGGATTTTTAGTAATGGTATTGAATGGCAAAGAAACTACCGCTTCATTTGTGTTAAATTTATCGACACGTAGGCCGGCAAAAAAGCCCAAAGGCATTCGTTGAAGAAAGAATATCTTCAAGCGGAAGGGTTTAAGAATGTTTTTTCTAAAATCCATTAAATAAATACTTTAAAGGAACCGGGATTCCAATGAACAATGTGTGGTTATATGAAGAAGCGGGAGCGATTTCCCTCCCACTTCCTTAGTTTGTGTTTAACTATAATTTGTATTGATTGTCCTCAATCAATTTTGCAGCAATACGACGACGAGCTTGCATCACATTCACAGGAGCAACTTTAGTAAATCGCTTCATACCCATAAGCATTGCAGCTTGTTCGTCGCCTGTGGCAAATGAGTTCACTCCATCTTCACCAATTTTGTGAATTAAATGGGCAACATCATAAATAAATACATCAAGCATTTCTTTATAAATGGCAATCTTCTTCTCATCGTACATTTCACTTAGCTTTTCAATACGCAATAGCATCGACTCGGCAGCATAAGTGTACATAAGCATATCAGCAGCATTCATTAAAAGTTCTTGTTGATTATTCAAATCTTCCATATACTTTTGAATGGCTGCACCAGAAACCATTAAAATGGCTTTCTTGAATTTCTTAATAACAGCATGATATCCTTCGAAATAATCTACACTAGGACTTCCGAAATCAGGAATACCCATCAACTCTTTGGATACTTCCATGGCAGGAGTCATAAGATCTAATTCTCCTTTCATAGCTCGTTTTAAGAGTTCACCCACTGTAACCATACGGTTGATTTCGTTGGTTCCTTCGAAAATACGATTGATTCGGCTATCGCGATAAGCACGTTCCACTGATGTTTCAGCCGAATAACCCATTCCACCATGAATTTGCACACCTTCGTCCACTACATAATCCAACACTTCAGAACCATATACCTTAGCAATGGAAGCCTCAATGGCATACTGACGAAGCGCCTCGATAGAAGCCTTGCCTTTATCCATTCCTTCAGCAATCAACGACTCAATGGCATCATCCACATTCTGGCTAATACGGTAAGTCAATGATTCACTTGCAAAAGTTCGGATAGCCATTTCAGCCAATTTAAACTGAATCGCTCCGAAATTGGCAATAGGTGTCTTAAACTGTTTACGCTCGTTGGCATAATTTACCGAAGTATTAATTACCGCTTTAGAAGCTCCAATTGTTGCTCCGGATAATTTAATACGTCCAAGATTTAGAATATAAAGTGCAATTTTGAAACCTTGATTTCTTTCTCCCAAAAGATTTTCCGCAGGCACTTTCACATCTTCGAAGAAGATTTGAACAGTGGACGAACCACGGATACCCATTTTCTCCTCATCCACTCCAATGGTAATACCTTCTGATTTAGCATCAACGATAAAGGCACTCAAATTTTTATCATCGCCAATTTTGGCAAATACGATAAGCAAATCGGCCACTCCCCCATTGGTAATCCACATTTTTACACCATTGATGGTATAATATTTTCCATCCTCGCTTAAAATTGCTTTGGTCTTACCACTATTGGCATCCGAACCAGCATCGGGCTCTGTTAAACAATAAGCTCCAATAAACTCGCCTGTAGCCAATTTTGGAAGATACTCCTCTTTTTGTTTCTCATTACCAAAATACATGATTGGCAAAGTTCCGATTCCTGTATGCGCTGAATAGGCAACAGCAAAGCTAAAACCTTTACCCATTTCCTCCAATGCAAGCATGGAAGTAACAAAATTTTGGTTGAATCCCATATACTCCTCAGGAAGCGAAATACCAAGAATTCCCAAATCGCCAGCGGCTTTCATCAATTTAGTTAAAAGCTCACGATCGTGCGTATCCAATTGATCTACATTGGGTAAAACCTGTGTTTCGGTAAAATCTCGACATGTTTGCGCAATCATTCGTTGCTCTTCGTTGAATTCCTCAGGGATAAAAATATCGGCAGCAGATGATTCCTTAATTAGAAATTCTCCACCTTTTAATGCGTTATTTGACATAGTTTTTGTGTTTTTATGATTTGTGTTATGTGTTTTTTATAATAATTCGAAAATACCGGCAGCTCCTTGTCCTGAACCAATACACATGGTAACCATACCATATTTTTTATCACGACGACGAAGTTCGTTTAGAACCTGCACGGTTAGCTTTGCTCCGGTAGCTCCCAATGGGTGTCCCAATGCAATGGCTCCTCCATTTACATTTACTTTCTCAGGGTCTAATCCCAATTCGTTGATTACCGCC
>QNXT01000297.1 GCA_003973505.1 Bacteroidota bacterium | reverse complement strand
ACTCGAATTATCTCGATAGTCCATCGTATATTTGAGTCGTATATGAACTAATTATCTGAAACTGAGAGCAAAGCTTACGTCGAACTCAGGTTAATACAACTACTAATAAAACACATAGGTCAGCCCCAAACCAATGGTATGATAATCAAAATCCTGTAAGCCTATTTCGTAACGAAATGACCAATACATCTTACGATTTGAACTCATCTTTGCAGGTCGTGTTCCGAATTGCATGCGTAAAACCATGGGTCGGTCTCCATTATTAATATATCCATTATATCCAGCGTAAACCAATCTTGCAAATCGATATTTGTCTTGAACACTCACTCCCAAGCCATACAGCCAGGCATCGTCTTGATTATGAATATCGGAATGCGTTTGCCAAATATAGGTTCCCAAACTACCAAACACACGGAGTTTTAATTCTTCATTTTTACCAAAATATAATAGGTCTTTACCTGCATTAACCAAAATATAGTAGGCTGGAGCATCCGTATAACGCGCATCATCAAGCTGAGTACCCGATGCTGTTTTGAAATAAAATGCCATACTCACATCCGGCAAACGGTCTTGCCCATGAAGAACATTTACAGTGGTTCCAAACCAGAAATCGCCACCTGCAAAACCTTTTGCATCATAATTCCGAGCCATTCGTTCGTCTCTTGTAAAGGTATCCATTTTATAATATTCCACAGGAACTAAGAATGCCTCAAAACTTCCATATTTGCCAAAAGGCACTTTGATGGAGGTATATAAATCATAGGTTTGATCACCTTTTGAAAGATGGGCTTGCGGACGCATCTCAAAACTTGCATTTTCATAGGCTAAACCTTCTCCAATTTCGGGAACAGGAAGAGCATTTGGTCCCATATAAGCAGCGGATGTGGTCATCATGCGAAACCAAGGAGTGACTCCATCCCATTGATGCTTATTATTCCACCAACTCATATCTTGAGCCTGTGTGTTTACTGACGCAAATAGCATCAAGCTTAATAAAACGTATATGTAAAATATTCTGTGCATTGAATTACAAAGATGAGAAAATATTAAATGCTTTTGTTAATTTCGAAGTAATTATTTTGATTTCTTCATTCACTAAAAATCCTTACTTTCGCAACTAAACAAAATCAATTATGGAACTAACACAACTCACTGCTATATCGCCTGTTGACGGGCGTTACCGTAAAACAACTGATTCGCTTTGGAACTATTTTTCAGAGGCAGCATTAATTCGCTATCGTATTTTAGTGGAAGTAGAATACTTTATTGCACTTTGCGAAATTCCTTTACCCCAATTAAAAGACTTCGACAAAAAGTATTACGAAACTTTACGTAATCTATATCAGAATTTTAAGATTGATGATGCTCAGCGAATTAAGGATATTGAGAAAGTAACTAATCACGATGTAAAAGCTGTTGAATACCTTATAAAAGAAGAGTTTGACATATTAGGTTTACAAAAATATAAAGAGTTTATCCATTTTGGATTAACCTCACAGGACATTAATAATACCGCGGTACCAAAGTCGATTATGGATTCCTATAATATGGAAATCAAGCCATTGATTGCTGAAGTAATTCGCACAGTTGACGGACTAGCGCACGAATGGAAAGACATTCCAATGCTTGCACGTACTCACGGTCAACCGGCTACTCCTACTCGCTTGGGCAAAGAGATTTATGTTTTTGTGGAACGTTTTAAGAATCAAGTAAAATTATTGGAGCAGATTCCTTTCTCTGCAAAATTTGGTGGAGCTACTGGGAATTTCAACGCCCATTATGTGGCTTATCCTGATATTGATTGGATTGCTTTTGGAAATAATTTTGTAAATAATATTCTTGGTTTACAGCGCCTTCAAGTAACTACCCAAATTGAGCATTATGATAATTTTGCTGCACTTTGTGACAATTTGAAGCGCATCAACACCATTGTTTTGGACTTGGACCGCGATATGTGGACCTATATTTCGATGGGTTATTTTTCACAGAAAATCAAAAAAGGCGAAGTGGGCTCATCGGCAATGCCACATAAAGTAAACCCTATCGATTTTGAAAATTCAGAAGGAAATATGGGCTTGGCTAATGCATTATTTGAGCATTTGTCTGCAAAACTTCCCATCTCACGTATGCAGCGTGATTTAACCGATTCTACTGTGAGTCGTAATATGGGAATGCCATTTGCCTATATGATGATTGGGCTTCGCTCCTTACTTCGAGGTTTAGGAAAAGTAATCGTACGTCCCGAAGTTTTCGATCAAGATTTGGAAAATCATTGGGCCGTTGTAGCTGAAGCTATTCAAACCATTTTACGCCGTGAGGCCTACCCAAATCCTTATGAGGCTTTGAAGGCTTTAACACGTACCAATGATGTAATTACTGCCAAATCGATGGCTGATTTTATAGAAGGTTTGGATGTAAGTGATTCGGTAAAAGCCGAATTAAAACAAATTACACCCCAGAACTATACGGGAATGGAGATGTTTTCATAGTAAATATGACAAAAAAGCACATCCGCTTTTTTGCACATTATCAACTAATACTCAAATATATCGTCATGAAAAAACTCATTCTTTTACCAGCTATTGCATTGCTGCTATTAAGCTGTAATCCGAGCGACCGTGTAAAGTTTGAAGAGCCTCAGCCTGCGAATATAAAAGAAAGTACGGGGTTTAGAACGCTACGTCAGGGGCGATATATAAATGTTAAAACGCCAAAGAAAGAGGTAGAAATCAAAAAAAACATGATTACTACAAGGCGCACATTTCACCTAAAAAAGAATCGTAATAATATCGAAATCAGTAAAATGGCTGATGTAGATCGTCAAAATGATTCTGCAATGATTTCTCATTTCAGTAAGCTTGGAGCCAAAGTGAAAATTATGGGTGATACCATTTACTTATGGCAAACAGTAACGGATACTTTTTTTAGAATTAATGAACATAATATTCTTAAACATTACAAACGAAGTTATTATCTAAACTTCGAAGATAAAGATGGCTTTTGGGAAGTTTATCGCATAAAATTTCATGGTGACACATTACTTTTTGGTGAGATTACCCCTACCGACACTCTTTTGACTTATGATTATACAAGAGTGGATAGTGTAAATGGTCATCCCAATGTAAAAGAATATGTTCTACATCCAGACAAAAAAGAACTGAGAAAACTTATGCGCTCAAATGCCTTTAAGGTAACCGAGAAATATATAAAGGAGTAAATGAATCATTCCAATCAAGATACCATTTGTGCTTTAGCCACTGCCCCAGGTTCGGGAGCCATTGCCATTATCCGACTTTCAGGTAGTGCCGCTTTTACCATTACCGAAAGTCTGTTTTACCCCGCAAAAAAAGGGCTAAAACTATCAGAAGCAGAAGGACATACAGCCCATTTTGGCATCCTTAAACAAGGTGATGAGATAATTGATGAGGTATTGGTAACCATATTCAAAAATCCGAAATCCTATACGGGAGAAGATTCGGTGGAAATTTCTTGTCATGGTTCAGTATTTATTCAACAGAAGATTATTGAGCTATTGCTCGAAAAGGGGGCCCGTATGGCCGAGCCCGGAGAATTTAGTCAGCGCGCTTTTTTGAACGGGAAATTTGACCTTAGTCAAGCTGAAGCTGTAGCTGATTTGATTGCTTCGGAGTCGAAAACAGCGCATCAAATTGCCATGCGACAATTGCGAGGAACCTATTCCAATCGCATTAAGGAATTACGTATTGAGCTTTTGAACTTCGCTTCGCTGATTGAGTTAGAACTCGACTTTGCCGAGGAAGATGTAGAGTTTGCCAATCGAAGTAAATTTGTAGAATTGGTAAATAAAATCAGCAGTGAGATTGAGAAGCTAATTCATTCATTCAAGGTTGGAAATGTATTGAAAGATGGAATCCCTGTAGCCATAGTAGGAAAACCTAATGTAGGGAAATCAACCCTTCTCAATGCGTTATTAAATGAAGAAAAAGCCATAGTATCAGATATTCCCGGCACTACGCGTGATGTGATTGAGGATAAGATTAATTTGCAGGGAACGCTCTTCCGCTTTATCGATACTGCAGGTATTCGTGAGTCGGACGACACCATTGAAAGTATTGGCATAGAACGAACTTACTCTCAATTGGAACAAGCATCGGTGGTTTTATTTTTGATTGAAGCTGAGCCGAATTTAAGTCTTGATGGCATCAAAACACAATTGAAAGAGGCCAAGATTGATTTTGAATCGGGAGAACAAAAAATCATCGTACTTATTAATAAGATTGACCAAATAAACATTGATAAAATCAGCGGTGATGATGAGGTTGAATTAATTAGCATATCGGCTAAAAATAAAATAAGGCTGCAAGAAATCGAAGATGCACTAATTACTTACGTGCAGCAGTTTAATATACAATCGAGTAGTATCGTTACCAATGCACGGCATATTGAGGCTTTTAATAAAAGCTTGGCAGCCTTGCAGCAGATTCTATTTGGATTTGAAAGCGGCATCCCTACCGACTTAATTTCCATTGATGTACGTGACGCACTCTACCACCTGGGCAGTATCACTGGGGAAATAACGAATGATGAGCTTTTGGGAAATATTTTCGGCAAGTTTTGTATCGGTAAATAATAAAACCACTTAAACAAGCATATTTGTCCTAATTGTACTAGGGTATTCAATAAAGGATTTTGCCAATACTCTTAATTTTTGAGAGAAAAAAAACTACCTTTGATGCTATCAAATGATACTATCATAATTTACTGGGGAACAACAAAACATAATGGAAGAAAATAAAAAACATATTTGTCCAAATTGTGATAAGGAATTCGATAAAGATTTCGCCTATTGTCCCCATTGTGGTCAGAAAAACAGCAAACAAAGAATTGGATTAAGAGATTTTATCAGCGACTATTTATCGGCAAACTTCAATTTTGACTCTAAAATCTTACTTACACTCAAGCTTCTTTTATT
>QNXT01000284.1 GCA_003973505.1 Bacteroidota bacterium | reverse complement strand
ACATGGGTTTATGCGACAGTTGCAAGTATTATTGGCTTAATTATTTTGGCCTATCCTAAACGGAAACTAAAAACAATAGAAGAAGATGAAGAAAATTAAAATATTGCTTTTATCATTAATAGTTATCACCCTTACACATTGTACTAACTCAGAGCAATCGGGTTCTCAGCAGCAATCGATAGATACGTTAATGACTACTGAGCAGCAGTCTGCTGAACAGGTCAAACCTTTTTACCAAGGTACGATACTCGAAACAATAGATGCTGGTGGATATACCTATCTCCGAATTAAAGAAAATTTGGATGGTCATCATCACGTGGAGGGAGATGAGCATAAGGACTTTTGGATTGCGGTTGAAAGAACTCCAGCGAAAGTGGGAGACGAGGTGCGCTTTCAAAAAGAATTGGTTACTGAACAGTTTTATAGTAAAATACTCGACCGAACTTTTGATGAGCTGATGTTTGCTTCCAACCTGCAGCATAGAGTAAAAGATTAATTTTTTGCAGTCTTTGATCTTTGCTTCCAATTTGGGATAATTATTTATCGGAATAATAATAAAGACCTTTATTAAGCAGTTTGTATTATGGTACAAACATAACAAACTTTATTTTCCTTAAATTTGCCCATGCTCAAAAATAAAAAATGGATTAAACGAATACTGATTTTCTTAATCGGAGGAGCTTCTCTTTTAGCCTTAGCCATCGTCTTATTTTATTATTCCGTAAGTCTTGGTTTTTTTGGTAAACTCTATTCCAAAGACGAACTCAAAGCCTTCAAAAATGAAATGGCCTCGCAGGTGTACTCTGAGGATGATGTTTTGATTGGGAAGTTTTTTGATAAAGACCGAATAAATGTAAGCTATGAGCAAATTCCACCCCATTTAATTCATGCCCTTATTGCTACCGAAGATGCTCGATATTTTGAGCATGAGGGAGTTGATTTTCGGAGTTTATTGCGCGTATTATTTAAGAGTATTATTCTTCGTGATCGTCATGCAGGAGGGGGAAGTACTATTACTCAGCAACTACTGAAAAATATGTATGGGCGAAAGAATTTTGGACCCATTACCATGCTTGTGGTAAAAAATAAAGAGATTATTCTTGCTCAACGTTTGGAGAGTGTTTATAGTAAAGAAGAAATACTTACCCTTTATCTTAATACAGTTCCCTTTGGCGAGAATATTTATGGAATTGGTTCTGCTGCTCAGCGGTTTTATGGTAAAAAGGTGTCTGAACTGACCTTGGATGAAAGTTCGGTACTTGTGGGAATGCTGAAAGCCAATACCTATTATAATCCCCGTTTGCATCCCGATCATGCAAAGCATAGACAAGGTGTCGTTTTACGTCAAATGCAGAAAGCGGGATATATTACCGAAGAACGTTTGCAAGCAGTTTATAAGCGTCCTCTCAAACTGAATTATGGAAATCTGACCAAAGATGGTATTGCCAATTATTATTTAGTGCAAGTGCGACGAGAGGCACGAGATATTTTGGAGGAGGTAAATAAGCATTATGCAAAACAATGGGATATTGAAAAGGATGGCTTGATTATTAAAACCACGCTGAATTATGATTTGCAAAAGGATGCTATGCAAGCATTTCACGATCATTTGAAGGTGATGCAAGCACGTTTGGATAAACAATATCAAGATGGGCAATATGCTAATCAATTGCAAGCCGTTGCCATAAAGGAACTTCGTAAACGCAATCGATATACTGTTAGAGATAGCATCACCAAGCAATATGTATTTGATTGGGATGGTATTCGTGCCGATTCCATTTCGATAATGGATAGTGTAAAACGTTCTTTAACCTTATTGCATGCGGGTATGATTGCGCTCGCTCCAAAAACAGGAGCCGTTCGTATTTGGGTAGGTGGAATTGATTTTTACACCCAACCCTACGACCAGGTAAAGGCAAAAAAACAATTGGCATCTACTTTTAAGCCTATACTATATGCTGCGGCTTTGGAAACCGGGAAAATGCCATGCGATTATTTGAGTAATGAGGAAATCGTATTGTCTGATTATAATAATTGGAGTCCACAAAACTACGACCATACGGAAGGAGGAAAATACTCTTTGGCGGCGGCTTTAGCCCATTCGAAAAATATTCCTACGGTTCACCTTTTTATTGAAACTGGCTATGAGGAGGTAAATTATCTCTGGAAAAAGATGGGCTTTTCTTCCATTCTTGAGAATGAACCTTCCAGTGCTTTGGGAACGGTCACAGCAAGTTTGAAAGAGTTGGCAACGGCCTATTCGAGCTTTGCCAATGGTGGATATGCCATCAATTCCTATACCATAGACCTGATAACCTCTGCTAAGGGTGATACTCTTTATAGAAAAATGCCGATGGAAGAAAAAGAAGTGATTATCTCCGCAAAAACAAGTATGTTGATGAATGGAATTCTTCAGAAAGCCATAAATGAGGGAACGGGGACAGCCATTAGAAACACCTATAAAGTACATTTGCCTTTGGCAGGCAAAACGGGAACATCTCAAAACTTTGCCAATGCTTGGTTTGTAGCTTATAATCCATCCTTAATAGTGGCTACACGGGTGGGAGCAAACTATTCGAGCATTCATTTTTCCAATGGTAGCAATGGTTCGGGTGGCAGACTGGCTTTGCCTTTAGTGGGCAAAACACTAGCGCAGGCACAAGAAAACCCCAAACTTGAAGACGAAATCGATCAAGATTTTTCAAGTCTTCCCATTGAATTAGAAGGAGCTTTCGATTGTGAAGATTTTAAGGAAGAAACAGCGGCTCAAAAAGTATTGGGTGTTTTTAAGAGTAAGAATACCAGCTTGGAAAAAGAGCAGAAAAAGGCACAACGAAAGAAGAAGCGCTTATTGAGAAGGAAAAAGCGGAAGGGGTAGTCTTTTCCGTAGATTACGCGGATTCCTTTCTGCGTTTATCTGCGAAATCTGCGGGAAATATATTTACTTAATACACTCCATAACTACAAATTTAGGACTATCAACCATTACATCAACCTTGCTAAAAATTCGTTTAAGCAAAGTAGTATATCGTAAATGACGATTAAATACCAATATAAAACGACCATTGGGTTTTAATACCGTATAAACCTGTTCAAAGAAGTCCATTGTTACCTCTGTATTTATTTCATATTCGAAGTGAAACGGCGGATTGCTTACCACCAAATCGAAGCTCTTATCCTTAAAATCTTCTAAATCATCGGAATAATGAAAATGGTTTTTTTCGCCGGGTAAATTGAATTTTGAAGAAGCTACTGCAAGAAAAGAATCGTCTATTAAATGAAGTTCCGGAGTTTCCCAATTCTGTGCTTGATATTTATTTAAGATACTTGCCGCAATAATCCCGTTCCCTGATGCTAAGTCCAAAATAGTTTGTTCGCTTTGTTTTAGCTTGATATTATTCAATAGAAACTGAGTAGCATAATCTACTTTGTCCGCAGAAAACACGCCCAAATATTGTTGGATCTCCAGTCCTTGCCACTGAAATGATTTGAGAAGCTCAACTGTTTGTTTGGACTTAGGATTTTTCAAAATCAATAAGCGTGATTTCTTCCACGCCAAACTCTGATTAACTTCTTCAAAAAACAATTCTGCAGTTTTTAGCATTTGCTTGCTAAAATATTTGGTCATAAAACTACAAAGAATCACCGTATTTTCATGGCTTGCCTGATGAATTTGATGGAGGTAAAGTTTAAATAAATCCAACGACTTGGGAATCCTAAGTAAAACAACATCCAATTTCTCAGGGAAGCTATCTAATGGTGAAAGTAGATGACTATCAGCTAATTCCAAGTTGTTGTTTTTGAAGTTTATTCGTAATGCCTTTTCTTGGCTTTTGAAAGCAATCACTGAATAGGGATTCCAGTCGGCTGTATGACAAGCCAAATAACCAAAGCGGTCGTTTACCAAAGCTAAATTGCCTTTTGGTATTTCATTTTCTTTCAGGAAATTCAATAAATAATTATCCGCTGCCGATGAAACTTGCAGTGATTTATTCTTGGTTTCGGGGTAGCGGGTTATTTTTAGCATGGTGGATGTTTTTGGGTTGCTTCACCGTCTTTCGACGGTTCACAAAATCGTAACACTCTCATAAAAGTGTTACGATTTTGGGGCTCGTTAAAATTTAGTGAACTAATACGATGAATATAAGGTGTATAAATAGAGTCAAGGTCGAGGCGGACATAGAAGCGAAACTTAGGAGTTTACCTTAGTAAATGACTAAGTTTTGGTTCAAGTCCAACAAAGAGATTGGCTCTATTTATAGCCGCATTAAAACTGAATCCGCAATTTATCACGAATAATCCCGCTAAGCTTATCAATAGCAACACGCTCTTGCTTCATGGTATCGCGGTCGCGGATGGTAACGGTATTATCTTCCAATGTTTGATGGTCGATGGTAATACAATACGGTGTTCCAATAGCATCCTGACGACGGTAGCGTTTGCCAATGGCATCTTTTTCATCGTAGGCACAATTATAATCGTATTTCAATTCGTTCATAATCTCACGTGCTTTTTCAGGCAAACCATCTTTCTTGGTCAATGGTAAAACCGTAGCTTTGGTTGGTGCTAAAACAGCGGGGATATTCAATACCACACGAGTACTTCCATCTTCGAGTTTTTCTTCATTATAGGCTTGGCTAAGAACCGAAAGGAACATACGATCCAACCCAATGGAAGTCTCAATCACATAAGGAACATAACTTTTATTTAATTCAGGGTCGAAGTATTGCAATTTTTTGCCTGAATACTTCATGTGAGCCGATAAATCAAAGTCGGTACGAGAGTGGATACCCTCCAATTCTTTGAATCCAAATGGGAATTCAAACTCTATATCGGAAGCAGCATTGGCATAATGCGCTAGTTTCTCATGGTCGTGGAAACGGTATTTTTCTTCGGGCATTCCCAAAGCTTTATGCCAGGCAATACGTTTTTCTTTCCAATGCTCAAACCAT
>QNXT01000203.1 GCA_003973505.1 Bacteroidota bacterium | reverse complement strand
TTTCCTCAGAAATCACCATTCCACCAGTCAATACAGCGATATCTTCCAACATTTCCTTACGACGATCGCCGAATCCTGGAGCTTTTACTGCAGCAATTTTTAAGGAACCACGAAGACGATTCACTACCAAAGTAGCTAATGCTTCGCCATCGATATCCTCAGCAATAATCATCAATGGACGACCTGCTTGAGCTGCTGGCTCTAATACAGGAAGAAGGTCTTTCATGGTAGAAATCTTCTTATCGTAAAGCAAGATATATGGGTTTTCCAAAACAGCTTGCATCTTCTCAGTATTGGTAATAAAATAAGGAGAAATATAACCACGGTCAAACTGCATTCCTTCAACCACCTCAACAGTAGTATCGGTTCCTTTAGCCTCTTCCACAGTAATTACCCCTTCTTTTTTCACTTTACCCATCGCCTCAGCAATCAACTCACCAATGGTAGTATCGTTATTTGCAGAAACAGTAGCTACTTGTTTGATTTTATCATTATCATCACCAACTTCTTGCGCAAGCTCTTTGATGTTTTCTACAACCGCTTTCACAGCCTTATCGATACCGCGTTTCAAATCCATTGGATTTGCACCAGCAGTTACGTTTTTCAATCCTACATTTACAATTGACTGTGCCAAAATAGTGGCAGTAGTAGTACCATCACCTGCATCATCGTTGGTTTTAGAAGCTACTTCTTTCACCATTTGCGCACCCATATTTTTATTTGGGTCACTTAATTCAATTTCCTTAGCTACGGTTACACCATCTTTAGTAATCTGAGGTGCACCAAAAGAGCGATCAATTACCACATTCCGACCCTTTGGTCCTAGAGTAACTTTTACCGCATTTGCCAACTCGTCCACACCTTGTCTTAAAAGGTCGCGAGCATCCGAATCAAATTTAATTTCCTTTGCCATTTTCTTCTATTTTTTAGTCTGTTAATTTTTTCTTTTTATCTACTCGGCAGATTAAACAATTGCCAAGATATCGGTTTGATTTAAGATAAGGTAAGTACGATCTTGGTCCTCTACTTCGGTACCTGCATACTTTCCATAAAGCACTACATCACCTTCTTTCACTTCCATTTTCTCTCCCTCTGTTCCATTTCCTACAGCGATTACTGTAGCGCGTTGTGGTTTTTCTTTTGCCGAATCAGGAATAATTATTCCCGAAGCAGTTTTCTGCTCAGCTTCAACCACCTCCACAAGAACTCTTGCTCCTAAAGGTTTAATTGTTGTATTTGCCATCTTATATAATTTTTTATTTGGTTAATATTTCAATGCCGCCCCTATGGCGAAATCTATGCCAATCGAAAAAGCACTGCCTTTTGCTGTCAAAAGTGCAATAACATTTTCTCTAAAAAATTAGATATGCCGAAAAATTGAATTCTACCCTTTCTCTATTCTGAACTATAAGATTTAACAAACAGATTTAATAGTGATTAACAGACTATTACACAAAAGAACACCCCCGAAACTTCAACTTTAAAAAAAAATGTCAGCATGTATGACATACTGACATTTTGAAATATCTTTCAGAATATATTATTCTGCAGGAGCTTTTTCAGTTTCGTTTTCGCCTTCTGTAGCAGTTGGCAATGCTTGATTTTCCTGAGCAGGATTATAATCTACAGCTTCAGGATTTTCATTATTTCTAATATAATCTAAATCTGAAGTTTCCTTTTCTGAATATACTTGTCCGCTAGGAATCACAAAAATAGTTGATAATGTCAACAATAAAAGTACGATTGAAAGAGTCCATGTTGACTTCTCAAGAAAATCCGTTGTTTTCTTAACGCCCATTACCTGATTTGAACCAGAGAAAGTAGAAGTCAATCCTCCACCTTTAGAATTCTGGATTAATACCACTAAAATTAAAAGGATACAAACGATAAATATCAAAATTGATATTGTATAATATAATGCCATGTCTTAAATTATTTACTAAGTTTTACTTTCTTAATTTGGGCTGCAAAGTAACTACTTTTTTCTGGATATTTCAAACTTAATTTTTCGTAAATTTTTATTGCCTTTTCAATGTGTCCTTGCTTTAAGTTTATCTCAGCCAAGGTCTCTGATACAAAGTCTAAGCGATCGTCCAAACTCTTTTTTGCCACCTCTAGTTCTTCCTTATATTCTATATCTTTGGGTTTATTAATAACTGGGTTTTGTTTAATAAACGACTCAATAATATCAAGCTTTAATTTCTTATCAGGAACAGATACTTCCTGTTTTGCCGATTCACTGTCTTTTTGCTCTTTAGCCGATTTTTCTTTCTCAATCTCTGCCAATCGATCTTTTACAAGCTTACGTAAATCCTCTTTCGACTGCACTTCTTCACCACCATCCTTTTTAATAGGCTTAGGAGCTTGAGGTTTCGCAGCCTCTTTTACTTGTCTGTTTTCAGCAACAACTGACTGAGGTTTTGACTTTTCAGCACTTTTATTTTCCGTTTTTTTCTTAGGTTCAGACGCTTTTACTTCGGGTTTTGAAGGCTTTTTCTTTTCTTCAAAGGTAGGTTCAACGGATTCAATTTCCTGGGTATAAATAAAATCAAATAATTGTTCCCTATTAAAAACACGAGCAGCTGTTTGCCCTAAAACTTTATGGTAATCGGAACTAGAAGTAGCATTCTTAGCTTTTGCAAGCAGCATCCATGCAGCCTGAAAATAGGGAGCCTCTGCAACCAAGGATTCCAATTGATTAACACAAGTCTCATTCAAAACCTTGCTATCCTCAAAACATTTGTAAAAATTTTCACTTTGCATAGGCTACCAATTTACTACTGCTTTATTAAAAACATCGGTAATAATTCTTTCCGTAATTATTTCGACCAACCTATCTTCAACAGAAGAAAAGCTCCGAGAAGCATCATAATCTTCATATCCGGTAAATGTTTGGTCAAAGGAATCATTCTCTTTTCCAGGCTCATTATTTGTAAAAACCACATGTACCGAAATAGATAAACGGTTTAATGCTGCCGTTTCGTTACCTTGTATTGCGACAGGAGTAGTTCTGTAATCAACAATTTCTCCTTCAATATGCATATCAGCATCTCCTTCAACCAAATCCATTTTTGTTTGATTCACAAATTTATCACGAAAACCATCGGTTAATGTTTGGCTTAAGCTTGGATTTACCAAACGGGCTTTATTGGGAAAGAAATCAATGGAAATTGTTTTTGCAGTAATTGGAGCACCCGTAAAAGAATAGCCAATAGTGCAAGCCGATGCTGTAATAAGCATCAGTAAAACAATCAATATTTGAAATCTTTTTAAAGCCATCACTTTTAGGATATTTTATGTTCTTTTATTTTACGGTAAAGTGTACGTTCAGATATTCCCAATTCTTGGGCAGCATTCTTTCGTTTGCCATTATGTTTCTTTAACGCTCGTTTTATCAATTCTATTTCTTTTTCCTGCAATGAAAGGGATTCTTCTACCACTTCCGATTCCTGAATGGGAACAGCTTCAAATTCATTGGGTTTTGCGATAAAGGCGTTCTGTACCTCACTGGCAACAGGCTGATAGGTAGTTGGACTTGGGATAGACTCCAAAGGCATTGCTGTTTCCAAATCATTATCCAAATCGCGAATAATACGAGCATTTGTACTTCGCAATACAGAACTCATCTGCTCATCTTTCATAATCTCACGCACCAACTTCTTCAAATCTGTCACATCTTGTCTCATCTCAAACAGCACCTTATACAATAAATCACGCTCACTTAGATGACTGTCTTTTTGGTCACGATATAGGACCGGCAATTTATTCATAGCTTTGTCCTCAGGCAAATATTTGCGCAAAATATCAGGAGTAATCACACGATCTTTTTCAATAATTGAAATCTGCTCGGTAATATTCTTTAATTGGCGCACATTCCCTTTCCATGGATAGGCCATAATTATTTGCTTGGCATCCTCAGTCAACTGTAAAGTTGGCATACGGTATTTATCTGCAAAGTCGGAAGCAAATTTCCGAAATAAAAGTACAATATCCTCTTTACGTTCGCGCAATGGAGGTACTTTTATAGGAACTGTATTCAAACGATAATATAAATCTTCACGAAACTTTCCTTCTTCAATGGCATTAGGCACATCCACATTGGTGGCAGCAACCACACGCACGTCGGTCTTAAAAACCTTAGACGATCCCACACGCATAAATTCACCATTCTCCAAAACACGCAATAAGCGCACTTGAGTCGATAGAGGCAGCTCCGCTACTTCATCCAAAAAAATAGTTCCACCATTGGCTACCTCAAAATAACCTTTTCGACTGTCACTGGCACCGGTAAATGAGCCCTTCTCGTGACCAAAAAGCTCAGAATCAATGGTTCCTTCCGGAATAGCACCACAGTTTACAGCAATATAATTACCATGTTTACGTGAACCCAACTGATGGATAATCTTTGGAAAAGACTCTTTACCTGATCCACTTTCCCCGGTAATAAATACGGTTAAATCGGTTGGTGCCACCTGAACTGCAATCTCAATTGCACGATTGAGGGCTGGTGAATTGCCTATAATCCCAAATCTTTGCTTTATTGTTTGTAAATCCATTCTATAATTCTGATGTGTTTTTTGGAGGCGTAAAATTACTAAAAAAATGGGAGTTGATGCGGGATAATTAATATTGTGAAAAAGAGAATATAATCTCCCGCAGACCTGCCTATGCCGGCAGGCGGGTTCCGCAGATAATTGCAGATTTATTTCTTTGTAAATCTACGGAAAACAGTACAACGAAAACACCTTGAGAATACTAATAAATACACTAAAATAATGAAAGTCTTTTTATTTTTGTTGTTTATATACAACATTTTTATAGTATATTTGTTGCTTTAATACAACATTTAATAAACATGGAAAATTTAGCTAAATATTCACGTTTAAGAATTAACAACACCAACTTACGATTTATCAGATATTTATATGATGATATTGCATGGGACGATCGACTTATTGGGATAACAGGAGCCCGCGGGACAGGAAAAACAACCTTAATGCTTCAATATATTAATCGCAATTATAAAAATTCAACCAAGGCAATTTACATTTCCCTTGATGATTTCTATTTTACTAAGAATAGACTTTTTGATTTTGCAGAAGAATTTTATTCCTATGGTGGTCGTTACTTATTTATTGACGAAGTGCATAAATATCTAAATTGGAGCATTGACATAAAGAATATCTACGACACATTTCCTGATTTATCCATCGTTTTTTCAGGTTCTTCGGCTTTGCAATTACACAAATCCGAAGGAGATTTAAGTCGTAGAGCTGCAATGTACCATTTGCAAGAACTCTCTTTTCGCGAGTACCTAAATCTTTTGTATAAATTAGATTTACCTCACTTTAAACTAGATGAGCTCCTAAATAATTATGAAAGCATAATTCCAAAGCTTTTAAAAACTGAAAGCATACTAACTGATTTTAATAATTATCTAAATTATGGGGTTTATCCTTTTTTTATGGAAACTAAAGGAAAGTTTTATGACCGATTAATAAATACAGTTAATGTAATAATTGAAGTTGACTTGCAAGCAATAGACCGTATTAATTATTCAACCACGGTAAAACTTAGAAAAATAATGGCCTTGATTGCTGATAGCGTTCCATTCAAAGTCAATATTTCGGAATTAAGCAGAAAATCAGAATTAAGCAGAGATGTCCTACTTCGGCTATTAACATCATTGGATCGTGCGAATCTTATCAACGTACTTCGACAGAGCTCTGTTCCTACTGGACATTTAACAAAACCAGAAAAAATATATTTAAACAACACCACCCTCTTAAAAGCTCTAAATACGAACAACTCCTTTTCATTAGGTACTGCAAGAGAAACATTCTTTTTGAATCAATTGAAACAGAAACATAGTGTCACATATCCAAAAAGTGGTGACTTTTTAATAGACAATCAATATCTATTTGAAATAGGAGGAAAGGACAAAACAAATAAGCAGATTCGGGGTATTCAGGATTCATATATAGCCGCTGATGGCATTGAATATGGTTTTTTAAACAAGATTCCTCTTTGGCTCTTTGGTTTTTTGTATTAAGAGCAGTCACAAATTTTAATTTCCCGCAGATAACGCAGATATTCGCAGATTTGTTTCTGTGTAAATCTGCGGGAAACAAAAAAAAGGCAAACCGAAAAACGATTTACCCTTTTAGTATAATATTGTTTTGTGCTATTTTACACTTCACTTCGACTGCGCTCAGTGTAAAGAATCACTAAGTAGCTTTTGCTTCGCAAAATTACTAAGTATTTCTACTAACCTGAGTTCGACGTAAGATTTCACTCACAGAAAGTCAATAGCAGACCAGATTTGCTGCTAAATATCACAAAGTAATAGCGGGCTATTTCGAGTGGTATTTAGTGCGAAGATGGTTTGCTATTGACTTTTTTATATAAATTTCGATAATTAGCCCATATACTTCCCCAAATATACTCGAATTATCTCGATAGTCCATCGTA
>QNXT01000223.1 GCA_003973505.1 Bacteroidota bacterium | reverse complement strand
TATATTTTCATATTCTATTGTTTATTTCATTGTTTGTTGAAATCAAATTCAGTATAAGCCCTTCGACAAGCTCAGGGGTCAGTAACACGGTAGCTGAGCAGAGTCGAAGCTACATTCTAAAAATTCCGTAATCTGTCTTTTCAAACGGTTTATTCAAACTCATGGCAATACCCATGGCAATGGCTTTTCGAGTATCCACAGGGTCGAGTATTCCATCGTCCCACAAACGACCGGTACTATAATAAGCCGAGCCTTCGTATTCATATTTTTCAAGTATGCTATTGCGGAGTTTCTCAATATCAGCGGCTTTCATTTCTTCACCACGAGCACGTAACTGGTCTTGTTTCACCTGAATTAATACCCCGGCAGCTTGCTCGCCACCCATTACCGAGATTTTGGAATTGGGCCACATAAATAGCAATCGAGGATCGTAAGCGCGACCCGCCATAGCATAGTTTCCTGCTCCAAACGAACCGCCAAATACCACCGTAAATTTAGGTACATTGGCATTGGCTACGGCGTGTACGAATTTAGCTCCATCACGGGCAATTCCTTTGCGTTCGTATTCTTTTCCAACAATAAATCCGGTAATATTCTGTAAGAATAAAATGGGGATATTCCGCATTCCGCAAAGTTCTACAAAATGCGCTCCTTTAAGTGATGTTTCAGAGAAAAGAACACCATTGCTGGCAATAATTCCCACAGGAAATCCCATAATATTGGCAAAACCGGTGATAATGGTTGGCGCATAACGGGCTTTAAATTCTTGAAAGCGACTACCATCCACTATGCGGGCAATAATCTCACGTGCATCAACGGGCTTTTTCAAATCAAGTGGAGCAATACCGTATAATTCCGTTGGGTCGTAATAAGGTTCTTCGGGAGTGCTTAACTCCAAAGTTTGTTTCTTTTTATGCTCCAAAGTTTGGAAGATATTACGACATATCTGTACTGCATGACGGTCGTCCTCGGCATAATGATCGGCTACGCCTGAAATTTGTGTATGCACATCGGCACCACCCAATTCCTCGGCTGTAACTTCTTCGCCAGTGGCTGCTTTTACCAATGGTGGACCTCCAATAAATATGGTTCCCTGGTCTTTTACAATAATGGTTTCATCACTCATGGCAGGTACATAAGCACCTCCGGCAGTACAACTTCCCATCACGATGGCTATCTGAGGAATGCCTGCTGCCGACATGCGTGCCTGATTATAAAAGAAGCGTCCAAAATCGAAACGATCGGGAAATACATTGGACTGTTCAGGAAGAAAAACGCCGCCCGAATCTACCATATACACACAAGGTAAATGGTTTTCCATGGCGATTTCTTGTGCTCGCACATGTTTCTTGATGGTTTCCTTTACATAGGTTCCGCCTTTTACTGTGGCATCGTTGGCAATGATTAAGGTTTCACGACCTTGAATCACTCCAATACCCGTAATAATACCAGCTGAGGGGAATTGATTATCGTAATGACCATAAGCGGCCATAGTGGATAGTTCAAGAAATGGGGTGTTGGGATCTACTAAAATATCAATGCGTTCGCGGGCTAATAATTTACCACGCTTTTTATGCTTTTCAACGGCACGAGGCGAGGAGCCTTTTATTACCGATTGCAATTTCTCACGATACTCATCTAATATAGTCTGAAAAGCTTGTTTGTGTTCCAAAAAGCTTTTTGATTTGGCATCAATTTTTGAGTCAATTCTATACAAAATAATATGGTTTTAATGATTTTCATTATGAACAGCTAAGAAAATTCTTAGGTTCCCAAAGATAGTAAAAAAGGGCTTAGATTAGAAGCTTAATTCAGGAAAAAAGAAGTGTATAATCCATCTCTAGCTCTCATCACTTAAACATCAAAGCCTTTAAGCAATCTTGGTGATTTTTTTACAGCTTATAAATAAGGATGTAAACAAATTAGATCTTACAATCAAGAATAAAGCGAAGTCATTTTCATTCAACAATGGTTGATTTATGCAGTTTATGCTACCAATTTTACTATGTTTTCAATTATTCTTAAATGAAATATGAGTCATCCTTTAAATAGTAGGTACAAGATATAAAATCATTAATAGAAAAAAATAAGGAAAGCTTAAAATATTTTGTTATTTTAGCAGCTCAATAACTTAGTGTATAATATACATTAAATAGGTGTTTTCTTATGTAGCGATTGCTGCAATATATTGAATTATAGAAGTGATAAATCATAAACTACATATTTATATCATAGTATATATTATACATTAACAACTAAATACTCATTAAAATAAAACTAAATTATGAAAAAAAATCTACATTTATTATTAGTAATAATTGCTATTATTTCTCTTCCTAAATTTGGAAGAGCGCAATTATTAAGTGAAAGTTTTGAGGGGACATTCCCACCTACGGGTTGGCTTTTAGTGAATAATGGAACGGGAAATAACTGGACCCTAAATACGAATGCTGCCAAATCTTCAGATGGCATAAATTCAATGCGTTATGTGTTGAGCGCAAACCCTGCTGATGCATGGGCATTTACTAAAGCCCTAAATTTAACTGCGGGTACTTCCTATACCTTAACTTTTGATTATAAAGTACAATCGGCAACAAAACCTGAAAAGCTAAAAATAACCGTTGGTAATGCACAGACGGTAGCTAGCCAAACCACTGTTTTATGGGATAATGCAGGAGGAACAGGCCTTACAAATACAGTTTTTGCACAAGCCACAATTCAGTTTACACCTACAACTTCGGGGACTTATTATTACGCATTTAATTGCTATTCGGCTGCAAATAAAAAAAGACTTTGGGTGGATAAAGTAATTATTACTGCTCCGTCAACTAGTTGTGCGGATCCCTCAAATCAGATAGAGACTTCCCTTACAAGCACATCAGCTCAACTTAATTGGACAAGTGGAGGTTCAAGTAACTATAATGTAGAATATGGTCCAACTGGTTTTACTCCAGGTACAGGAACTTTTATTACTGTGGCAACAGATACTTTTACAGTTATAAGCAATTTAACTGCAGGAACAACTTATGATTGGTATGTTCAAGACAGTTGTGGAGTAGGAGATGTAAGTAATTGGGTAGGTCCACATGCTTTTACTACAAATTGTGGTATTTATCCTGCTAATTACACTCAAGATTTTAGTAGCTATATCCCAAATTGTTGGTCTGAAGCAAAAGGTCTTCTTGAAACAAATACAACTTTTAATGATACTGTATTATCTCCATGGACTGGAGATGGGTTTGCAAATAATGGAACGACAGGTGCAGCAAGAGTACGTATTAAAAAACAAAATCACCCATGGTTGATTTCTCCATCCATTGATTTGAGTACAGGAAATTACCAATTGGAGTTTGATATGGCACTTACTGCTCCAGGTTCAACAGCTGATACTACTTTAGGTGTTGATGATTCGGTAGTTGTTGTAATATCAACCGATAATGGAGCTACTTGGAATAAAGCCAATAAGCTTAAAGTTTGGACTTCGAATGATAGTATTTCAAATGTTGGAGAGCATCAAATTATTAATTTGAGTGCGTATAATAGCGTTGTAAAAATTGCATTTTATACTCCATCAACTCTTACAAATGCAGAGACTGAATTTTTTATTGATAATTTTGCAATAACACCAAATACCAATATAAGTGTTGATTTGGGAAATGATACTACCATTTGTGAAGGTTCGACACTTACACTTAGTTCAGGATCGCCTGCAAGTTATAGCCATTTATGGACAGCCAATGGCGATACGCTTACAGCAACCACGCCTAGTATAACAGTAGATTCAGCGGCAATATATACCGTGGAGGTTTCCAATGGTGTTAGTACTGCTTACGATACTTTAGTATTAAGTGTAAATGCCTTACCAACCGTATCTGCAAGTCCTCTTTCAGCAAGTATTTGTGAAGGTGATAGTGTTCAAATTACAGCTCAATTTACGGGAGCAGCACCATGGAATTTTAATGTGTCAGCAAATGGAACTGTTTCCGCGGATAGTTCATCTACGGCAACTTATCAAATTTATGCAGCTCCGCTTACAAATACTTCTTATACAATAGTATCTATAACAGATGGTAATGGCTGCATGCAAACAGCACATTCTGACACTTTGGTTGTTACTGTAAATCCAAATCCAACAGTAAGTTTCTCAATTTTGAATGATTTATGTACAAACTCAGCAGATGTGGTATTGACTGGAGGAAGTCCTGCTAATGGAACTTATTCAGGAGTTGGTGTTAATACTGCTACTGGAAGTTTCTCTGCTACTACTGCTGGAGCAGGAAACCATACGATTACTTATCATTATACGGATGGTAATGGTTGTAAGGATTCAGCTACAGCTACTCAAACAGTAAATGATATTCCAAATATTACCGTAAGTGCATCATCTAATCCTGTGCCTTATAATACTTCTACAAATTTAACTGCCACTGTTTCTAATACAGTTGGAGCATTGATGTATAGTTGGACTCCTACAGCTTCAATAAGTGGAAATGCCACCATGGCGTCAGTGACTACCATAAACATTACAAATTCTACAAACTTTATTGTGAATATAACTGATGCGGGTACATCTTGTTCAAATATCGACAGTATTATGGTTACCTATAGTGGAGGTCCAATTACCGTTTCTCCTGTGGCAACTCCATCAAGTGTTTGTTTGGGTGATACCGCAAGTTTGATGGCACAAGGAAGTGGAGGAAGTGGAACTTTAACTTATTCTTGGACATCTAACCCAATTGGTTTTACAGCAAGTGGCGAGAATATAGATGCTGTGCCTAGTGTAGATACATGGTATATTGTTCAAGCTACAGATGGAGCTAATACAGCAACCGATTCTGTGTTTGTTAGTGTGAAAGCACTCCCGGGTATTATGTCAGTAACTAGCGATAGCATCTGTTTTGGAGATAGTGCATTAGTAAGTATTGTATTTGCAGGTAGCGCACCTTATACTTTTACGGGTACTGAAAACGGACAAGTTTTTAATGGTGCTTCACCAAGCGATACTCTTAATCATTATTTAAGCCCAACGCTAACTACAACT
>QNXT01000028.1 GCA_003973505.1 Bacteroidota bacterium | reverse complement strand
TTTCTAAAAAAAGATAGAAAAAAAAGAAAACGATGTTTTGGAAAACAAACTGTAATCTTTTATTAGCGCATCAATTTAAGAATTAGCCAATCAGTAAATTCTTTCAAAACATGCTCTATATTTTTACTAGCCCAGCTTTTAAGGCGTAAATCAACAAATCGACCACATTCTTCGAACCCGTTTTATGAATTAAGTTCGCCTTATGACCGTCCACCGTTCTTTTACTCACAAATAGTTTATCTGCAATCTCCTGATTGCTCATACCTTTTGCTACTAAATCAAGCACCTCCAATTCTCTTCTTGTCAATTTAATACTTGAACCATCGTCCGCATTTTTCCGAATATACTTATTGGTAAAATAGCCCAAAAGTTCATTGGAGTAACAATTCTTACCATCTACAACCAAACGAATAGCATTTTCAATTTCTTGAATACTACTATTTTTTAGAAGAAAGCCCACGGCTCCGGCATTTATCATTTTTTGAAGATACTCCTCCTCACCAAACATTGACAAAGCTATAATTTTCAGATTAGGATAGCGCTGAGTTGCCTCTTGAGTAGCATCTACCCCATTCAACTCTGGCATTTTAATATCCATAAATACCACATCAGGCACTTTAGAATTCAACATATGTAGAAACTCCTTTCCAGTCGATGCTTCTCCAACAACTTCTACATTCTCCATTCTATTAATAACCATTACTACCCCTTGCCGGAATAGCTCATGATCATCTACAACAAATACTTTTAATTTCTCATCCATCTGTTCAATTATTCAATTATTTCTACAATAGGAATTATTAATTCAAAACGCATTCCATCTTCATTATATATACGATATTGTCCATTTAAGGATTTACACCGATTCTTAATATTTTTTAAGCCCAAACCTTTACCAAGTTCATAGTTAATACCCACACCGTCATCTGAGTACTCTATTTTTACTGTTTCATTTTCCAATTCAAAACTAATATTAATTTGCTCGGCTTGAGCATGTTTAATCGTATTATTAACCAGCTCAATAATAATACGATAAATACTATTCTCAACATTTTTACTAAAATGCAGATCCGTATTATTTACTAAAACAAATCGAATTGTTCCTGTTTGTTCAATATTATTACAAAATGCGGTTATTGCCGACCACAAACCATTGTCGCCTATGGAACTTGGTAAAATATTATTAGCAATTGTGCGCGTTGAATTGATGGCTTCATCAATAAGATCATTGGTAAAATCAAGTAATTCCATACGCTCCTTATCCGACACTATGGATTTATTCATTTGATTTATATACAATTTTATGGTTGAAAGCATAGGTCCTAATCCGTCATGCAAATCTTCAGAAAAGCGTTTACGCTCTCGCTCTTCTGTATCGATAACCACCTGAAACGATTTTCTTTCCAATTCTTTTATACTCGACACATCGAGTATCACTCCACGCACTCCTTCGGTTACACGATTATTAATAATACGGCTGAAATAAATAATTATGGAATAACGAACGCCCGACTTCGACCTCAGAACATATTCCTGACCTTTATTTAAGCCTCCTTCAAGCACATACAAAAAGTCTTCGGTAAATTGTTGTTGCTGATCCTTTAGAATCATTTCATTTAGCAATACCCCTTGCTCAATATCGTAGTTTGTAATTTCCAACATATCATAACCCACCGAATTCAGAAATGTAATTTTTCCCTCAGGGCCTAATTCAATTACCGTTAATGGAAGTAATTCTATAAATTCCATATAACGTTCCTTTATTCTTCGCGAATCTTTTCGAAGTTTATTGAGTTTTTTTATTGTTTTATACTGCTGCCAAATATAAATAATGGCAAGCAACAACAACAATAGTAAGCCCACTTCGATAAGTTGGTGAAAACGCATAATCTTAAAATATAGTCAGTCTTTATTAATTAGATTTAAGTCTTACCTAGTTGACACCACATCATCACTGGCAGGCTCTCTGCTACAAAGGTAGTAAATTTTATATACTGTTTCGCATGAGCAAAAAAAAAGAGGGTTTGCCAATGGCAAACCCTCCTTCTAAGCATATTATATTATTCCTTAACGGATAACTAATTTAAGAACTTTAACGCCATTCTCAGTAGTTAACTTGATATAATATACTCCTGTTGAAAGAGTACTTACATCAAACTTATTAACATAACTAGGAGTAACATTAATTTTCTCTGAATAAACAGTTTGTCCTGCTAGGTTAACAATAGTCATATTAAGGTCACCTTCGAAACCGTTAATAGCCATATTAAAGCTACCTTTGGTTGGGTTAGGATAAACATTTAATTCCATATTGTCTAATGCACCGTTGATAGAAACATCATCCATTACAGTAATTACTAATGTATCAGATGCAGAACATCCATTCTCAGTAACAGTTACATAAACTGTATTTGCAGTTCCATTAGTAAGATTTGTATTATCAAATGTTTCTGTTTGAGTAGTAGCACCTGTATTCCACAACCAAGTAGCATTAGGATTACCAGCATCAAGAGTTACAGAACCATAAGTCCACTTGATTGTAGTATCATTTCCTAAATCAACCACTGGATAAGGGTTAACAGTTACAACAACAGAATCAGTAGCTTGACAATTTCCATTATCAACAATTACAGTATAAGTAGTCGTTGTTGTTGGACTAACAGAGATAGAAGCAGTAGTTTCACCAGTACTCCATAAGTAAGTAAGCGATCCAGCAGTTACAGTATGAGAACCTAAATGAGAGAAGTCATCTTTAGGATAAACTAAATACTGAGAAGTCAATGAATCAGTTCCTGCAATAGCAGTCCATGAAGTATCACCTACCATAACACTCGACTTACGAATCAATGAATGATTTTTAGTAGCTTTAGTTACACCTGCAACAACCCAACCTTGACCAGGATTAACTCCATCATAAGCACCAATAATGTCAATCATCACACTATCGGTAGCAGAAGTTTTATGGAATAATGCACGAACATCATTACCATTAAACCCAACAACATAACCACCTGCATTATAAGCAAGAGTATCATCAGCAACTGCTAAAATAGTTGAATCTGATTGATCATTAGCAATAACAAATACATCACCAGCAGTTAAGGTAGCTCCGGCAGGGAAATGATATTGACCTGACCATGGGTTTCCATTATAGTTTGTCATAATAGAATACTCATCTAAGTTAATAGTAGCAGCAGTACCATTATATATCTCTAAAGCTTTATTATTTGAAGAACCTTCAATATACTCAGAGAAGAATACGCCTCCACCTGAAATAGGATTAACAGATGCTAAAACAGAAATTGAAGCAGTATCCCCCTCACAGATTGTCGCATCTTGTGTTGTGGTAAGAACTTCAACTACTGTAGTATTATTTACAGCGGAATTTGAACATGAGTTAGCATCAGTATATACATACGTAATCACATGATTTCCTGCTCCAGCCATTGAAGGATTAAATACTGTTCCCTGAATTCCATTTCCAGAGAATACTCCATTTGCAGGTATGCCTACTAAAGTATCAGCCAATCCATCAACACAGTATGTAGAAGCTAAACCTGTGAAACTTACTACTGGCAATGGGTTAACATTAATAGTTACAGTATCAGAGTTTCCTACAGCAACACATCCATTTCCATCAGTAACTTGAGTAATAAAATACACTGTAGTATCGATAGGACTTACATAACCACTATCAACAGGATTCGTTACTGTAATGGTGTCTATTGAACCATTTTCCGAGATTAAGAAAGTCCAAGGTGACGCTCCTGTAAACTCACCTTTAAGTATAGTACTATCTCCAGCACAAATATCGGCTGAACCTGTGAAACTAACAATTGTTGGTAATGGAATATATGCAAGCTCAATAGTATCGTAAGCCATACCTGCAGGAGCAAATATTTCAACCGTAAATGTACCCACAGTATCAACAGTAATTGAACTTGTTGTATTTGCTAGGGTATCTCCATTAGCTGTCCATAAATAAGTATAACCTGCACCCGTACCTGCATCTAATAAAATAGAATCTCCAACACAGAAACTTGTATCCGCACCTAAATCAACAGTAGGAGGAGTAACAATTCCGATATTATCTAAATCAAAATAATAATCTCCCGCAGCATGCTTACCTGCAAATTTTAGTAATACGCTTTGACCTGCATAAGAAGCAAGAGAAATTTGACGGTGAGCCCAATTAATAGAGTTAATATGATTTGAAGAATCTACTACATAAACAGTATCATAAGAAGTTCCACAATCTGTTGAAACCATAAAGAAGAAACTATCTGTATTAAGAGTTGTAGCATTATTAGGATATCCAGTAAAGTTTACAATTCGATAATCAAAAGCCAAACTTGCTCCACTTGGGATTACACCTATTTTCTTTTTCATTATTGCACTACCCGTAGTAGCGGCAGAATAGAAATTCTTAAACATACCTTTTCCTGTTTTTCCATGTCCAAGACTTATATACATACCACTTGTATTCCATTTAGAAGCTCCTTCAAAATCATCTATAAAATCAACAGCTAATAATTCGGTTATTGTAAAACTCGCATTGAGAGTATCATTTGAATTATCTTGGTCGTTGGCCAAGCTAGCATACGAAACAACTGAATATGTACCTTCAGCCGAAGCATCAATAGTGCTTAATAATACCGTATCAGATCCAAATACTGGAATCACCCCACTGGTTCCAGTAACAGTATCCACACCTGTTGGAGTAGTTACAATCGCTGTAACTAAAACATTACCTTGAGCAGCTAAACCTTTATTCGTCACAACTACCTCAACTGGCGCAGCTACATCGCCACATAAAGCCGAAACAGGACTTAATAGAGATGAAACCATTAAATCATTCTGTGCTGGCTCATATACCTTTATATTATCAATATATACTTTACAACCAGGAGCTTGATACGCTTGATTATATTTAAGTGAAGTTTGGAAAGATAAATTAAATACTGTACCTGCAAATTGAGATAAGTCAAGTGTAATCGTTTGCCAATTTATATTATCTTTCCACACAGAGTCCCCGCTTAGGGTCTTCG
>QNXT01000050.1 GCA_003973505.1 Bacteroidota bacterium | reverse complement strand
AAACTGGAGATAAAATAATTACTGCAATGCTCGAAATCCCTATATCCATAACTCTTTTCAATACCACCTGCCAATGAGGCATTATTCCTGGTGAAATTTGGATTAATGGAGCTTGAAAAATAGAAGTCATTTTTACTGAGCCCAAAAGCATATCATGCATATCGGGTATTACCTTAATAATGATATTACTATTTCCAAGAATGGTAATTATAGAACGTATTTTATCATGTTCAGAGGGGTCAATTGCAATGATCACCTCTTCAATTTGGTACTCATCTATTATTTTATTAGCTTCTTTATAGGATCCTAAATGGGGAACATGATTTTCCAATAGATATTCATCATTTTCATTCACATTTAAAAATCCAACAATTTTATTTCCAGACGAACGAAACTGATTTTCAATTTCGTTATATATCTTTGTTGCCTTGCCATTTCCTCCAATGATGAGTGTGTTAAACCCAATGATACGGTTGTGTATTTTATAGGCAGAAATGGAGGTGATAATCATTCGAAAGAAAGCCGTAAGCCCAAAATGACTAAAGAACAAAACAACTGCATAATCAAATAGCTGGATGTTATTTTGCACATAATCATCGAGTATTAGGGTAAAGAAAATAATAAATACACCGATAATTGATGAAATGAAAGTTAAACCGAGTTCTCTAATCCGGGATTTGCGATATACATTATTATAACTTCCTAAAACAAAGTAAAAAAGAACCCAAGCGATGGGAATTGCAATTACTCCGGTAAAATATTTTTGATCGTGGATAACCGTTTGAAATAAGTTATCAATATGGTTTTCGTAGGAATATTTTCGATACATAAAAAATACAGTCCACGCCATAGCCGCTGATAAATAATCAGCCAATATATATTTCGCGGTTTGTATTTTTGTATTCATTAAAAATGCATTAGTTTAATGTTATCCAAATAGATATCTGCTTCTTTATTTGTTGATTCCAACTCCGAGGTAAAAAATACTCGGAAAGATTTTGCTTGTGGATAATGGCTTACCAACTCGGTGAAGTTTACATAAAGCTTTTTCCATTTCGGTCCAGGGTTTACCACTAAGTGGTTTACAATTTTAATCTTTCCCCCCTCTAGTTCAACAAACATTCCAATCACAAAATGGTTGCTCACGTTCTTACAGTTAATCTCCAACACAACAGCTCTTCCTCCTGTTGGCAAATGAAATTTTTCGGTTGATTGCCCGATATATATTTTATGATCTCCATCCAAATGAATTTGACCCGAAAAGTCCCCTTCATAAACTTCGTCTTTAGTCTTAAATATCTTAGTTGTACTGCCTTTGGCCGAATCAATGCTAATTCCTCCTTCTTCAAAGCCTTCTTGCCCAATTGAATTCCAAACAAATTTTACTTTGGGGTTATACTCTGTTTTCACCGTTAAATTAACGATACTATCAGGAATTAGATTTACGGTTTTGGTTTGGTATTCATAAAAAGGGTTGATGGTACGTGTGGAAGCGATGCCATTTAAGAGAACACCCGAACGAATTTCTATGTCATGTGTTCCTTCCTTCAAAATAGGAATTGTCGCAGGAAGTTGGTAGGCTCCGATATATTCGCTATTAATATAAATCCATGCATCAGCGATGTATGCAGAATCTGTTCCTTGCCCAACATGAGCATCTACCGTAATTTTATCAATATGTATAAATGCAGGCACTTTCTCATCGGGGTTGATTACTTCACAAGATGAGAAAAGTAGTATAAGTACAAGTAATGAAAGCGTGTATTTTAGCACCATAAATCAATTTAGATAATACCTTATTTTACGAAACGAACAATTGTCGTTCTTATTATAAACAGGGCTGCAAAAATCTTAAAAAAAAGGCTGTGGAATGAATTTATTTTTAGAATTCAGATATTTGCTGAGAGCTAAGAAAATAAAGAGAAATTTCCAAGCTTAAGGTTCTAATTTCCAAATCTTAGCTTTGGTTCTTCAACTTTTATATCTTGCCAATAGGCTAGGCGGTCTAAAATTGAGTAAGCAACTTCTAAGGCTTGACTTCCATCTACCAATGACATATTTGGCGTAGTATCATTAATAATTGAATTATAGAAACTCTCCAGCTCCAATTCTATGGGTTTACAAGTCTCCTTATTTTGCAATAGATACGATTTGTGCTTATGCTCTTTTGAATGTAAACTAAAGTGCTGCACTCTATTATTGTGTAAATCAATGGCAAGGCTATCGGTTTCTTGATAGATATGCATATGGGCACTGGTGTTTTCTGTGATTTTACTACTTGTAAGATTTGCTATGCACCCATTATCGAAAACAATGTGCGCATTGACCATCATCAAATCGCCAAAACTATTACCATGTCCCCGTGCTTGAATTTTTTTAATGCCTGAGTTTGCCAAGCTAAGAATGATGTCAATATCCTGAATCATCATATCTAATACCACATGAGGATTATTATCGGTAATGGGCTGTTCTCTTTTAGCTTCGATGTAGTTTGGTTGATGAATATGTTCAAATGCCAGAATATATGCCGGGTTGAAACGCTCCATTCGCCCAATTTGAACTTTAACATCGGCCTCAAATGCGAGGTCAATCAGTTTATGAGCTTCGGGCAAGCTACTCATTAAGGGGCGATCAATAAAAACATGACATGATTTGCGCAAAGCCTGTGATGCAATGTCAAAATGTGGAATGTCTTCGCCTATAATATCTACCACATCGCAGTGGTCAATGAGTTCGTTCAAAGAATTAAAATGCGAAATATGATACTTTTTTTGGAGTGGGCTTTGCTCTTTGGAATCAAAATCATAAATCCCTTGGAGTTGGAAGTAGTCGAGGTTTTGCAAGCCTCTAATATGGGCTTCAGCTATTTGTCCACTACTAATAATACCTACTTTGAGCATTTTTCTTTAATCTTTGTTTTCTCAAAAATACATCAATAATCACATGGATTATTATAGTAAATTTGCAGTTAATTAAAAATAGAATGTTAATAAAGATAAGTTCTAAATGATTGATACATACAAGCATAAGGGTATGCGAAGACGGTTGGTGGAAGAAATTCGAGCTAAAGGAATAACAGATACTGCTGTTTTGGAGGCTATTGGAAAAATTCCTCGCCATCTTTTTATGGATTCGTCATTTGAGAAATTTGCTTATCAAGATGTGCCATTCCCCATTGGTTCAGGACAAACTATTTCGCAACCCTATACTGTGGGTTTTCAATCGCAATTATTAAATATTAAAAAAGGGGATAAAGTGCTTGAAGTGGGTACGGGCTCAGGTTATCAGGCAATTGTTCTTCTTGAGTTGGGGGCAAAGGTTTACAGTATTGAAAGGCAACGCAAACTCTACGACCGCACACGAAAATTGATGCACGACTTGGGTTATATGGCCAAGCTTTTTTATGGTGATGGTTATAAAGGACTTCCTACTTACGCTCCTTTCGACAAAATTATTGTAACAGCCGGTGCACCCGAAATTCCTAAAGAGCTTTTGAAACAACTCAAAGTTGGAGGCGTTATGGTAATTCCAATTGGCGGCGACGAAGGACAGGTAATGTATAGTATTACAAGAATTTCAGAAGTGGATTTTGAACAAAAGAAGCATGGTAATTTTGCATTTGTTCCCATGTTGAAAAATCGAGCTCGAGATTAAATTTTATTCTCTACGCGCTCCAAAGCGGCTTTAGCCTTTTGGCTAATTCCATCTTGATATTCATCGTAATCCATATCTAAGCATTGCTCGAATAATTGTTTTGCTTCCGAATATTTCGCTTGCCTTTCGTATATAAACCCCAGTTTTAATGCCGCATTTGCTGCAAAATAATACTCCTCATTTTCTCCCTGTTCAATGCACTTTTTATAATTGGCAATCGCCAAGGAAGTTTCGCCCATTTCGTCATAAATGCGCCCAAAACGGTAAGTATATTCCAACTGATTACGAATGGAAAAAGTGGAGGTGTTAACGGCTTGTAATATATTGATTGCCCGTTCATAATATCCTCCATCGAATAGTAAGCGCGCTTTCAACAAATCTACATTGGGTATAATTCCTCGTTCTGCTTCTTTTGTTGCCTGTCGGTCTGCATCTCGATTATCATTACCCGAATCAAGCACGGTTTTTATGGTCGATTTATAAAGCGAAGTATTTCCTTGAAGAAGGTAAGTCCATGCTAGTTTTTGTTTTGCTGCTCGCCAATAACTAACACCATTATACTCTCGTAAATATTTTTCAAAATACAGTGATGCCGAATAGTCCAGTTTTGTAATAAGGCAATGACCGAGCAGGTAATCGAGATAATAAAGACGCATTGCACCCGGAATTTTACGTTCTCCTTTGATACAATTTATGGCCTCATCGGTATGTTTAATATGCTTTAGAAATTCTGCTTTTGCAAAAATCATAAACTGATTTGAAGGAAGTTCTTTTTTAATAATAGGCCATTCAAATATTTGCAGTAATTTTTGAATACTCGATTTGCTTACTTTAAAATTTTGAACCGTAAAAGAATAGAGTAATAAACTCTCGCTTAGTAGGTAATGGTATTCTTTATTATTTGATGAGATATTAAGCAATTTCTCTAATTCGTCAATTCCTTCCTGTACATTTCCTTCAAAATTAAACAACTTCAACACCCAGTTATATTTCTTGGGAACGGTACCAATACCCACATTCATCAGCCCAATCATTTTTTTATTTGGAATGAAATCGGGGTATTCTTTATTGTTTTTCTGAACAAGATTATAGGCTTTATTAAATTTATAAGCAGCCGACATATACGAGGTTTGCATCGCTTTTAGGTAAGCACCTCTAAGGTAAATATCGCTCAATAAATAATCCTTAAAGGGAGATTCCTCTTCGTCATCATCTATCAGGTCTAATACATCTTCAATCTCATCTTCATATTTATACATATCATCAGCATCTTCATTCAATGCGGCGTTCCAAAACATGATATAACTACCGATATAGTCTGCAACACGATTATTAGGGTGGATGGCTTTTTCTTTATCCAAGATTTTTTTGGCACTGACAAAATCAAAAACCATCATTTTTTCGTAGGCATCTCTACAATTTTGATTAAAATCGAAATTGGCAAATGCTGAAAAACTTGT
>QNXT01000144.1 GCA_003973505.1 Bacteroidota bacterium | reverse complement strand
AAGATTCTGTAATCAACGAATTGTTTTCTATTGCAGGCTTAACCTACGGTCCTTTGCTTGGCCTTTTTTCTTTGGGAATGTTTACTAAGATAAAAGTCAAGGATTCGCTTATCCCTATAGTTGTAATTGTTGCGCCCGTGCTATCGTACCTTCTAAAAGTGAATTCGGTTGATTGGTTTAATGGCTATCAATTTGGCTTTGAATTGCTGATTGTTAATGGTTTATTAACATTTATTGGACTTTGGCTTATCAGAGAGAAAAAGTCGTCTTAATTATTTTGCTTTGATAATTTCTTCAATTTTTTCAGCTTCCAACACCACGATTACTTCTGAATTAGGGATGGAGTCTTGGATTTTTTGTCTTAAAACATTTCGAGCTTCGCAAGCATCCTCTAAATGGGTTTCACCGGTGGTGCTAAGCACAAACTGAATATAATTTGTATGCCCTGATTTCCGAGTTTTTAAATCCGAATAATTGTAAGTGCATAAAATATTTTCTTCGATAGCATTTTTAATCTTTTGAATTTCTTCATCCGAAATGGCGCTGTCTAAAAGGGGGTTGAATGCTTTTTGAAGCATCTCGTAGGCTTCGTAGAGAATAAATAGAGCGACAAGAATGGCAATAATGGGGTCCATCCAAAAATACCCAGTTAAGTAAATAAGTCCCAATCCCAAACTTACACCCCAAGAAGTGTAAATATCGGTTTTAAGATGTAAAGCATCGGCTTCCAAAGCCACAGAATCGGTTTCTTTAGCTATTTTATAAAGGTAGCGCGATACAAAGAGGTTGACTAAGCCCGAAATGAACATTACTCCAATGCCCCATAGTAAACCACTTTCTTGAATTAAATGTTCTCCTTGAAGTAGTTTATGTGCAGCCTCATAAATAATCCAAACAGCAGCAGCAAAGATTAGTAAGGCTTCAATTACACCAGATACATTTTCGTATTTACCATGCCCGAAAGGATGTTCTTTATCAGCGGGTTTATCCGATATGCGCACTGCTATATAGGCGATAAATGAGGCTAATAAATCCAGACTTGAATGGATTGCCTCAGAGATAATACTAACCGATCCACTTACCAAACCCGCAGCAATTTTCATTAAAATCAGTGCCGAATTGGAATAAATCGAAAATCGTGCGGCCTTTATTTTACTTTTAGTATTCATCATCACCTCCTGCGA
Organism: Bacteroidota bacterium; assembly: GCA_003973505.1. The sequence continues at coordinate 3,931 of QNXT01000144.1, read as the reverse complement.
AAAAATCACTTAAACTAAGTCTAACAAAAATGCTATAGGATGGTTTGAACTCTTCATATCCTTCAAGTTTTATTTTTTGGTAGTAAATTCGAAAACCAGGATCAATACTTACACTTTCATTGAAAACGAATTTCATGCCTACGGCACCACTTATACCCCAACCAATACCTCCTTGTTGAACATGGTAGGTATAGGGTTGCGTTCCTGGCACATAACCTCCGCTGATATAATTGTTTATTAATGAATATTGTAGATTCTCTATTTGAATTTTATTATCCTTTACTACAGTACTATTGATGTTAATTCCACTTTCGAAAAAAGGGATAAACATTGGGTTATTGAGCTTGAAAAATTTTGAGTATAAAATATCAATATTAATGCGTTCTTCAACGCCCCATATTTGATATATTCGGATGTCAGGTTCTTTGCCAATCAGAGGCTGTGGGTCAATCTCCAAAGTGAAGGCGTCGGCAGCTGTTAGTTTTGTATAATCAAACTGCAAGGATATCCCTGTATAATTATCAAATGTTTTCCTGAAATAGATGCCAATTTGGAAAGCGGGCGTGTAACGCATATTTTGAGGTAATTCAGCAAGATAAAAAGTGTCTGCTACATTTAATTCCCTCATAATATCCTGACGTTGGTATGGATTGTCAAGAATAAAATTAATGGTATTTACATTATCGAAACTCCCATCATAAAATCCAGCATGGTATTTATTGGCCCAATGCATACCAAAGTTTAAGCCCAAATCCCAATGACCAAAACCATTAGGGTTGTCGTAGTCTTGCTCGTAATCACTATATTGTGCGGATAAAATGCTTGTATTTACTATGAAAAGTAATAAGAAAAATACCGTTTTTGCTCTCATAAAAAAATATCTATTTCTTGGCAAAGATATAAATAGCAAATGGTATGGGAGCATTTATTTTACTTTCTTGAAATCATGTTAAAAAAACATTTTTATTAGGTTTTGTTAAAAAAAATAGTGTTGTATATTTGGAAACTTAAATTGAAAAAATAAACTTAAAATAATAGATATTATGAGTAAGAGAACAATAGTGGCCATGCCTGGTGATGGAATTGGGAAAGCCGTTTTAGATGAGACAATCCGTGTACTTGATGCTGCAGGCTTTGAAGCCGAATATGTAGAAGGTGATATTGGTTGGGAGTTCTGGAAATCAGAGGGTAATCCTTTACCTCAACGTACAATTGATTTATTAGCAAAGCATAAAGTAGCTTTATTTGGAGCCATTACTTCCAAGCCTAAAGATGAGGCTGCTTTGGAATTAAATGATGAGTTGAAAGATAAAGGTTTGGTTTATTCAAGCCCAATCGTAGGTTTACGTCAGCACTTTAATCTTGATATTTGTGCTCGCCCAACAAAAAGTTATCTTGGCAATCCATTGAACTTTATTCGTCGTGGAGCTGATGGAAGTATAGAAGAGCCTAAAGTTGATGCAGTAATTTTCCGTCAAAACACCGAAGGCCTATATGGTGGAGTAGAGTGGTCTGATCCTGATGAAAAAGTGTATGAAGCCTTTATGTCGCATCCTAAGTTTAAGAAAAACTTTGGCGATACGCCTAAAGCAGAGGTTTCAATCTCAACTCGAATTTTTACTAAAAAAGCCACTGAACGTATTCTTCGCGCAGCATTCGATTATGCAAAAGAATATGGATATAAGTCGGTTACGCTGTGTGAAAAGCCAAATGTTATTCGCGAGACTTCGGGAATGATGTACAAAATGGCCTTGAAAATGCAAGCCGAGGATTATCCAAATATTGAGCTTTGGAATACCAATATCGATGCACAGATGATGTGGTTGACCAAGAATCCTGAGAACTATGGAGTAATCGTTGCCGGAAATATGTTTGGCGATATTATTTCTGATGGTTTTGCAGGTTTGATTGGTGGTCTTGGTTTTGCTTGTTCGGCACAGATGAGTGCTGATGGTATTGCTGTGTTTGAGCCAACACATGGTTCTGCACCAAAGTATGCCGACTATGATGTGTCGATTGTCAATCCAATTGCTATGATTGAATCAGCATGTATGATGTTGGATTATATCGATGAGAAAGCCATTGCTACTAAGATTCGCAAAGCAGTTGCTGATGTGATTAGCGAAGGCAAGGTACGCACTTACGATATGATGAAGATGAGCGGTCGTCCTGATGTGATTGAAAAAGGCGCTGCCTCAACACAGCAAATGGCGGATGCCATTATTGCGAAATTGTAGAGAGGGGAGGAGAGAGGATTAGGAGAGAGGAAAGAGGAGAGAGGAAAGAGGACAAGGACGAGGAAAGAGGACGAGGAAAGAGGACAAGGAAAGAGGACAAGGAAATAGGATTATAGATATTTGAATTATGGAGAATGATAATAGGTCGAGGAGTGAGAAGTTGGAGGATCGATTGATTGATTTTGCTTTAGCGGTGAATGAAATTTTAGAAAATCTTCCGAATACTTATCTTGGGCGCAATTTATCTAGCCAATTAACCAGGTCGAGTACTTCTCCTGCGCTTAATTATGGTGAAGCTCAATCGGCCTCTTCTACCAAAGATTATATTCATAAAATGAGAATATCCTTGAAAGAACTCCGTGAAACAAATGTTGGACTAAAGATTATTGATAGAGGAAAATTGATTGCTAATCAGGAAATGTTAGATATAACTAGAAAAGAATGTGATGAATTGATGGCGATTTTTGTTACAAGCATTAATAATGCTAATAATAGAATGTAATCAGCCTTATCCTCTATCCTCGTCCTCTATCCTCTATCCTCGTCCTCTACCCTCTATCCTTTTTAATTAAAAACCAAATAATAAAAACATGACAGAAGAAGTAAAATCCCTTTGGGGCGAAGAACTAGCTTGGATAAAAGACGAACAACTGCGTGAACAAACCTGCAAAACCTGGGAGTTGGCCTTGGAACGCAGTGTCTTGACAGCTGATGATTTAAATAGAATCCCATTTACCCTTTTGGTAGGTCCCGATTTGAAAGTTACCTTTATGGATCATAAGCGTTCAGTAGTACATATTGCCCGCGATGCCGGACAAAAAATAAACGATATGTACCATGGCGAATTAACCTGCGATATGGATGTGTTGATTGCCGGAGCCATACTAGCCGATGTGGGAAAGCTATTGGAATATGAATTGGATGAAAATGGTAAAGCCGTGCAAGGCAACTATGGGAAATATGTGCGTCATCCATTTAGTGGCGTAAGTATTGCCGAGCAATGTGGGGTTCCTGCTGCTGTTTGTCATATTATTGCAGCCCATGCCGGCGAAGGAAATATGGTGAAACGAACTACGGAAGCTTATGTGGTGCATCATGCCGATTTTATGACATTCTTGCCTTTTAAGGAAAGATTGAAATTGTAATTTAAACTTATTAGAAATGACAATTATAGAAAAAATATTAGCCAGTCATTCGGGCAAAGACAGTGTAAAACCAGGTGAGATTCTCGATGTGGAAATTGATGCTCGTGTTGCGCGTGACTTTGGTGGAGCCAATGTGGTGAAGAATCTTATAAATAATGGATTAGGATTGCAAGATCCATCCAAAACGTTTTTTACTTTTGATACCAACCCTGGTGGTTCGGACCAGAAATATGCAGCCAATCAGCAGTATTGCCGAATGTTTGCCCGTGAAAATGGAATTCAGGTGTTCGATATCAATACTGGAATTGGAACCCATCAAGCTATTGACCGTGGTTTAGTATTGCCTGGTGGAACATTTGTTTCAACTGATTCTCACGCCAATATTATGGGAGCCATCGGTGCCTTTGGACAAGGAATGGGAGATCAGGATATCGCAGCCGTTTGGGCTCGTGGGAAAGCTTGGTTTAAAGTGCCAAAAAGTGTGAAAATCAACCTCAATGGAAAACGTCCCGAAGGGATTGCGGCCAAAGATATTGTGTTGAATTTGCT
>QNXT01000091.1 GCA_003973505.1 Bacteroidota bacterium | reverse complement strand
AATGAAAAACTGAATTTCGATCCATTTCGATTATTTCATCACACACATTATCAAGAAAATAACGATCGTGCGTAACCATCAAAAGTGTAATATTTTGCGTTGTCAGCACGCCTTCTAACCATTCTATCATATCAATATCAAGATGATTGGTAGGTTCGTCCAACAATAGCAAATCAACGTCTTCAATTAAAGTACGAGCCAATGCTACTTTCCGCTTTTGGCCTCCAGAAAGATTTTTTATTTTTTGCTCAACTGCACCTATTTTTAATCGACTAAGAATTTCTTTTATCCTATTTTCATAATCCCACGCCCCTTTCGTATCCATCTCGGCCATAGCCTTTTCAAGCACCAAACGATTGGCTTCATTATCATCTTTAGCTATCGTACTCAGTGCTTTTTCATAGTTATTTATGGCAACAAAATAATCGTTCTGCGAAGTCAATAAGGTTTCTAAAATCGTTAACCCTTCATCAAATTCAGGAATTTGAGATAAATACGACACTTTAATATCTTTTCGAATAACCACTCTTCCTTCATCAGGTATATCCTTGCCCATAATAATATTGAGCAAACTGGTCTTCCCCGTTCCATTTCGTGCAATTAAGGCTACCTTCTGTCCTCTATTAAGACCAAATGTGATATTCTTAAACAACTGTTTTTCTCCATACGATTTAGAGAGGTTTTCAACAAGAAGATAGTTCATAGGATAAATGCTAAAAGTTTCATGCAAATATACGCTAAAGTGTATCACGTCATACAGCAATACATTTCATTTATACTGCGTGTTTATTTGCATAAATTAACATTTACTTAGATTTCTATTTTCAGCATTCGCTTTAATTATTCGTATTTTTACCGTATTAACAAACGTAACAAAATAAATATGATAAATCTTAAACAAATACGAATAATCACAGTACTTATCACTGCAATCCTTTTCGCAAACCTTACATATGGACAAACAGATAGCACAAAAGATCAGGATAGTGAATTCCAAACTGTCTTCGGGAAATCAGGAGAAAAAACGAATATATCTGGTTTTGGAGCTTTAATGTTAGATTTTGGGAATATTGAGCATAATTTGGGCCTGAATATAGGTATAGACGGAGCTGTTCTTATTAACCAGAGTTTCTATGTAGGAATATATGGCCAAGCCCTAGCTACTACACCATCTTATACTTATGAAGTGTATTCAGATAATAATAAAACATTTAATCTAACGCGAAATGCTTTTTTAGGGCATGGTGGTTTATTAGTTGGATATATCTTTTCGCCTAATAGTCCTATTCATGTAGGTTTAAGTACTCGTTTTGGAATGGGAGGAATTTCATTATTTGAAGATTTCGTACACCAACCTTACGACCCCAGTAAACCATACTATTATGAAAACCCATATATTGCACCATTATATGTATTTAGTCCGCAGTTAGATTTAGAAATGAATTTAACAAAGTGATTTAAACTCCGATTAGCAGCTGGATACCAATTTGTGAGCAATGCAAGTTTGGAAGTTACCACTATCGAAAATGGCACAAAAGTGCAACGCGAAGTTCTAAACACAAGTAGCTATAATACACCTACCGTTTCATTAGGTTTTGTATTTGGCATGTTTGACTAGTTAGAAAAGCATCTGATTATAAAGAAGAAAAGGCGTGAGATTAATAATTTCACGCCTTTTCTTTTTGGATAAATTAAGATTTTACTGATTCATAAATCCTTGATTCTTGATTACCTCTAAGAATAGTTTTGAGAAATCCACATTCATTTGTTTTGGATAACGATTTTGGGTAAATATCTGAGCCAATGTTTCCAGATTATTCTCTTTTAATAAATCCTTTGTTTCTTGAAGAGCTTCTTTCTCTGCATAAACTTGGTCAATATCAGCTTCTGAATAATCTTGATATTCTTCGTAGTGCACAATTCCTCTTGCAGGCAAACGATCAACCAAATTAGGCGTTTCGTTGGGATAACCAATTACCAATGTAGTTACAGGCACTACTCCTTTTGGCAACTTAAAGAAATCAACCAACTTCCCCGCCTGATATGTTGTAGTTCCTAAATAACAAACACCCAATCCCTGAGCTTCAGCTGCTATAGCTGCATTTTGTGCTGCTAATAAAGCATCAATTGAAGCCGTAAAAAAGGAAAGGAAATTATCATAACCTGGTTCGGCTTTTCGCTGTTCGCACCATTTATTAAATCGATTGAAATCGGCATTGAAAGTTAAAAGCAAGGGGGCTTCTAAAACCATATCTTGCCCAAAATGCAATTTATGCAAAGCCTCTCTTTTCTCTTTATCTTGGGTAACAATAATACTATATACTTGCATATTACCCGTAGTTGAAGTACGAAAAGCCGCCTCTAAAATATTGTCTAAAACTTCTTTTGATACCGCTTCGTTTTTATATTTTCGAATACTACGGTGATTTCGGATTGTTTCTAAAGCATTCATAATAGTATATTCATTAATTAAGGACGGTCAACAAAACCTAACTCACTGGTGTATTGACCATTATACAACTCCTCTAAAGACTTCACACTCAAACCAACAAAATATCTTGTTTTATTATATCGGCTGGCAAAAAGCCCAATTCCATTAGCAATATTAGAATAAGCAGGACGTTCTTGAACCACACTATTTGAAGGACCGTTGATATCTAGATAAATAGTAAAATCGTCATCGGCCACATTAAACATATAATAAACGCTATCTGAATAGCGCTTCATTCCTGGTTCAGGAAGTGGAATTTTTGCTTTAAGATTTTGATAAAAAGTATAACCCGGAAATTCAATCACCAAGGCTTTATTACTATTCTTATCAGCACGTTTTACTGGAAAAACCATATCAACATGATGTGCCACATTGGGTCCTAATGCAGGCACGTCCGTATAAAAATAACGTATTGTTAACTGATTCATCACGCCATTTTTTGGTGGCATCCATTCAACTCTTTGATTATAATTCCCATTAAAACTAGCATACTTTTGTAGTGATAAAGGTCGTGATATTGTAAAATCATGTACTAAAGCGGTTTTGGATGTAATAATATTTCCCGTGCTTTTATTTTTGATGCTTAGCTCATATTCATGATCCTCATCTAAACTTACTCCCACCGGAGTTGCATACACAATTTCATTTGGAGAATAAAAAACACCCGTATCTTTATTTGTAATCAAAACCGAATCAAGGTATATTGTCCTAACGAAACTCTCTCCATTATATTCATCAAGGGAAACTTCCAAGTCCTTTGGATTGTAAATTGAATTTGCAGGATCTTTTGCTGCAACCAAAACATCTCCTTCAGTTTGAAAAGCCTTTGTTATCTTAATATACTGCCTGTCTTGAGCTTGATTTAACAAGCCATAAACAACTGTAATTTCTTTATAATCAGCATTAACGTCAACATCATTTTCACATGAAGTGAACAACATTACAAAAAGACCAACAAAAAGAGTAAAGAAAATAGATATCTGTTTATTCATAATAATACCTTAAGTTTATTTGCCGGCAAATTTAATATTATAATTGCTATAAATAACTAATTATTCAATTTATTACAAAGAAGTTTCACGCCCTCAACACCAAACATATACACCTGATTATATGATATTTATATTTACACCAAATACTTTCATAAGGTCTATATCTTAAAAAGAATGTATCTAATTTAAAAAGATTTATTCTTCAAAAACTCTTGTATTAAATCAGTGTTAAACCATTGAGTATCTATGTTTTTTCTTTGTGAATCGTTGTGCCTTCTCTACCTTCGGAAGACAGGTTTGTGGCTCTTTGTGGTATAGCCTCATTATAATTGCAAATAATTATTACACAAAGTTACTCAAACCAGTCTGCCGAAAGGTAGAGAAGCACAAAGTGACACAAAGATTAGAAAAAAGTCATCGTAAATCTTTAGTATTATTGTATTTCATCAGACTGATTAGTAACAAAAGAATATCTAACGGAATTTAATCAAACATTAAATCTCAATCAATAAACCAAAATCGGATTTTGATATCCTAATATTAAAAACTCCGCAAAACTTTAGATTATAATTTCCAAAACGATATGGCAGAATGCACTACTTTTGACGGAAGCAATTCTATTAAGGATTTAGGCTGCTTAATAATTGTTCAGATTACACTTAACTTTTTGAATTAATTTATGATTTTATAAACCAAAAAGTTACATTTGCTAGTTGAATCTAGCATCGAATTAGTACTTTAATAAATGCAATAAAAAAGACATTAAATATGAAACACGAAATGAAAGTTTTAGAAAACAATAACTCGCTTAATGAATTGATTTCCAATGTAGCCGAAATTGCAGGCTATTTATGGGAACGCGGTTGGGCCGAAAGAAATGCAGGAAATATTTCAGTCAATATCAGCAAACTGATTCCTAAAGAGTTTTTAAAGCCCGAAAACCATCCTTTTGTAGAAATGACTTTGGCTTATCCCGAATTGGCTGGAATGTCGTTTTTAGTTACAGGAACAGGAAAACGAATGCGCGATTTGGCTCGAAAACCTTTGGATAATGCTTTGCTTATTCAATTAAATGATCAGGGAAATGGCTACTTTATCCTTTCACGCGAAAAAAACTCCCACGATGTTTTTATGCCCACATCGGAATTACCAACACATTTAGGCATACACCTCATGGTAAAAAGAAGAGGTTCAAAAGAAACAGTAGTATTACATACTCATGCTACGGAATTAGTAGCTTTAACTCAAATTAAAGAGTATTGCGATCAGGAAAAACTCAATAAACTGCTATGGGGAATGCATCCCGAAACCATGGTATTTGTGCCATCGGGTATTGGTTTTGTGCCTTATGTTACTCCTGGAACCGAAGATATTGCGAATGAATCCTTGAAAGTATTAAAAGAACACCCAATTGTATTATGGGAGAAACATGGTGTGTTTTGCATAGGCGAATCTATTATTGATACTTTTGATAATATTGATATTATGGCAAAATCGGCTAAAATATTCTTTTTAACAAGAGGTGCCGGATATGCTCCCGAAGGTTTAAGCGATGAGGAATTAGAAACGCTAAAAGTAATTGCAGCAAATTTCTAAATATATGAGTCAAACAAAGAAAAAAGTTGTCAGTAAGGAAGTA
>QNXT01000121.1 GCA_003973505.1 Bacteroidota bacterium | reverse complement strand
AAATTTCTCAATAAAAATAGGAAGCAATGGAGTAAGAAAAGATGAATAAACGTCATGGAGAAAATGCCCCATTGAAATATCAAAAACCCGATTGAACTGGAATTTTTTGGAGACTGTTTCCTTCATTTATTAATACTTCATAGAATTGGTGAAAGCAATCAGTTCTTCAAATAATATCTGCGTAGGAAGCCCCATTACATTATAGAAAGAACCCGTGATTTTTTCAATGGCAACATAGCCTATCCATTCTTGAATACCATAGGCTCCTGCTTTGTCAAGAGGCATATACTCCTCCACATAGTAGGCAATATCTTGATCGTTGATGTCTCTAAACTTTACTAGAGAACTGGACGAGAAGTGTTTTTGAAGGTTTTTGCTTGTAAAACAAACTCCCGTAATCACCTGATGTTCTCTACCCGACAATTTTTTAAGAATCGCTACAGCCTCTTCTTTTGTTTTTGGCTTTTCTATGATTTCACCATCCAACACAACAATGGTATCGGCTGTTATGATGATGTCATTTTTCTTTAAATCCTCCAAATTAAAAGCAGCGGCTTTAAGTTTTGCTAAAAACTCTGGCACCTCTTCATAATGCATATCGTCAGGGTAAACCTCTTTTGTGTTTTTCACCTTTATCTCAAAGGATAAATCGAGCCCCTGTAAAAGCATCTGACGACGAGGTGATCGTGATGCCAAAATTAAGTTATAACGCCGAAGTTCTGTAAGCCTGTTACCCATAGAATATTTTTTTACAAATATAGTTAGCTATCTAAGAAATCTCATCAATATTTCAAAAAATTATTAACGAATACTACATTAGCAAAAAAAGCATTTGAGCAATGCCTGCCACCATTACGATTTTAAGCGTATTACCAATTTTATGAAAATCCAAAGAGCTATTTGCTTTTATTGTTTTAGGAATAATATGAATTAGAATAACTATGGCAATGGAGATAAAGTTGGCTGCAAATAAAGTCTCTCCCTTTGCGATAATTTCTACTTCGGGAAGGCGGTTAAATAAGAGCCAAATAAATACTAATATTCCTTGTATGGCAATGGCATTAAGAACAATCACCCAATTTTTCACTTTTTGCAAAGGAAGTGATACCGCCAAGGTGTTGCAATTACATTCTTTATCCCCTTTTAAGTCTTCCAAGTCTTTTACAATCTCCCGAATCAATGTAAAAATAAAGGCAAAACCAATATAAAAGAGTGTTATTAAATTGATAAAAGAGAAGTCGAAAGAGGTGTTTGGTAGAGAAGTCTGTAAAGCAAAGATACTGTATATCCATACCCAAGCAGGTACGGTAGCTGTACTTATTGCAACAGTAATATTTCCTATTAACCCTTTGCATTTAAGTTTTTTAGCGTAAGTTCGTAATAAGAATATTAGCAAAATATGAATATTCACCAATGAAGGTTGCCCGATATGATATGCAACACTAAAACCTAAAATAATAGCTGCAATTTCGAAAAACCATTGTAAGCTTTTTGCTTGCGAAATACTAATGACTCCGGAACTTAATGCTCGGTCGGGGCGATTAATTTTATCGATTTCCACATCGGCAATATCGTTAACAATATAGCCCGCTATGGCAACAAAAACCGTTGAAACAACAAATAGTCCAAACCAAATTTGATTGATAGGATAGGCAATTCCCTCAACAGATAAAAGTTTTTCAAAAACAGCTGTTTTAAGAAGGTATTCCAATACAATGATAATCAGAAGATTTGGCGCACGAAATAATTTGAAATAGGTTTTCATCGGTTCGAATTATATTTTTTTACCATTGATAGGCATCATCATTCATCCATTTTTTCTGCAATTTAAGAACTTGCTCAATAATATCGCGAGCACATCCTTCACCGCCTCTTTTATCCGAAATATAATCGGCTATTTCTTTTATTTCCATAGCAGCATCGGCAGGACAAGTGGCCACACCAACCGTTTTTAGCACCTCAAAATCGGGAATGTCATCGCCCATATAAATAGCGTTTTCATCCTCAAAGCCGTATTTCTCTTTTACTTCTTGATATACTTTCAGCTTATTCTCCACACCCAAATACACATCTTTGATATTGAGACCGTAAAGGCGTTTTAGCATTCCTTCGGCTCGTGCTCCTGAAATAATCACAATGCGGTAACCTTTCTTTACCGCCAGTTGCAATGCATAACCATCTTTAACACTTGTTTTGCGAAGATAATGTCCATCTTCAGTAAGCAATACCATGCCATCAGACAGTACGCCATCAAAATCGAAAATAAAGGTGTTGATTTTTCCTAATTTGGCTTTATAATTCTTCATGTTTTTGTTGTATTTCGTAAGTTAACAAATCGTAAATTTCCTGATAATCAGGGTAATCATATAAAAACTTTTTGTGATACTCTATTACCCGACCATCATTTCTTTTGGCAGGTCCCGTTTGCACATCCTCTGGAAAATGATTTTGAACTTTAGCCGCAGTTTCTTTGATTAAAGGTCGTAGGATATCGAAATTCAAATTTGCATCATTACAAATATCCGAAGAGATATCATACATCAAATTGGTAAAATTGCAAGCAAATACAGCCGCCACATGCAAGGCTTTACGTTGTTTCGAATTGATTTCGTAAATGCTTTTGCTTAGGCTGTTTGCTAACACATGCAGTTTTTGAAGAACTTCATTATCACTGGCTTCCAAACAAATTGGGATATTTGAAAAATCCACTTCTTTTTGCTTGGAAAAGGTTTGTAAAGGGTAAAAAATACCATGCTTTTTATGGCTCTTCAAAACACGCATGGAGATGGAGCCCGAAGTATGACACATAATCGCATTTTTTGGAAACTGCGCAATATATTTTCCTTTTAGAGCGGTGTCGGTAAGTGCTAAAATGATTATTTCTACATTGGCATCAATATCGTCAATCCTACTAATCCCCTTGGCCGAAAGGTTTTGCGTAAACTCTTCAGCACGCTTTTGATCTCTGGATAAAACTTGTAACAGATTATGCTCCGAGCTATCAATGGCATTTGCCAAATGCCATGCGAGATTCCCTGTTCCTACGATTGCAATATTGAGTTTTGTTTTCATCGATGGGCGAAAATACAAAAATAACCCTAACCACAGGTAGCGATTAGGGTTGAGCACAGATTCATAAAATTATGTGTATTGGGAGAGAATCTTCATATAATGAGAGCAATACTAAAATCGAGCTGCTCTTACTATTTCTTATGTGAATGGTAAAATAATACCCACAGTGAAGGGTCTTAATTCAGGTCCGCGATCTTTTCTAAACATATCGATTAATGAGTAGGTCGCAAACAAATTGATGGGCCCCCATCCGATGCGAGCTGTGGCATCTAAAACAAAGGGTTGTAGATGAAATGCATCTCTTGATTTTTGCTTTTGTTTTCCATCACCCACAGTACTATTATAAACTTGCTTGGAATGTGAGCCTAAGCGAAGTCCTCCAATTACACCCACTCCAATGTGGAAACTATTACTTTGATGATGGGAATTAGTTTGGTATTCGAATATCAAAGGCATAGTTAAATACCAGGCTGTGAGCTTACTTTTGGTGTATGAGCGAGTGGCATCTTTATCGTGGAAACCGTATATTTTACTTGAATCGCCTGTAAGAATAATGTCGTTTGCAAATCGGTAATTTAGCCATCGGAATCCTAGTCCGGTAAGAAGTCCGAATCGATTGCCTGCGATATTAAAACTCTGTTGGAAAAAATTTAGATTAAAATTTCGTGAGTTTTCATACTGTAATTCTAAGAACTCATATTCTTTTGGCATATTGATAGAGCCTTGGGGTGTCATATAACCATTTACACCCAATTCTACTCCGGCCCAATTTCCTCTAAAGCGGCGAATATGATTTCGTTTTGTTTTAATCTTTACCCCATCGTCACCATCCACTATCACAATCTTACGTTTCCCATTACCCAAATCAATGCGGATGGTATCTCCTTCTTCATAAACAGACATATTATTCAATTCGATACCATCACCCGTATTCGTTTTTTGTCCATATTCCGATGCACCATTCGAATTAATTGATTTATAGGCAGGCTCTTTTTTGAAGGCTAATTCACTGGCTCCACTAAGGCTGGCAATTAAGGTGCTGTCTGGATTTACATTTGCATCGCTCGATCCACTGGCAATAATATTTGTATAAGTATTTTTCGTTCCATAAGCATCAAAATCGCTTGCACCACTGATGTTTATAATCATGGTATCCACTTTTCCATATACCCATGCATCGGAAGCTCCTGTTTGCACGCTTTTTAGCTTTCTATAATTTAGATTTAGTTTGCTATCACTAGCTGAACTCAGGTTAAGGTCTAAAGTATTTCCACTTATTTGGCCTATCGTATGAAGCTCAGAAGCTCCACCTAAAGTTATCTTATCAAATTGTTTACTGTAAATATGATATTGGGCATTCATATTTGCCGATCCGTGAATGGAAATTTTGAGTGCCCCATTATTATTATTGATATTTATATTGTTGCGTTGAATATCGTTCCCTTTCACTTCTATATAGCTACTATCCGATTGATGAATGTAGATGTCAATTGGTTGATTGATTTCAAATGAGGAAAAATCACCTGTTTTAATTATGATTTGAGATTGCGCACTAACAGCTATGCTGAATACTATTAAGATATTTATTAGGAAAAATTTGGTCATGTCTATATATTTTTAATAATTCGTTTCGATTAATTGTCTGTAACAGATGTTATGAGCTTATGACGCTATGCCCCTGTAAATGTTACAAACTTCCTTTTCAAGATTTATAATATCCTGAATTACTGTAATTTAAAAATAGATTTGTATTATTTACTAAAGTTTCGCAGTTCTATTTATATTAATGAAATACAGCAGATAATAAAAATCTGGTTTTGTTAACCAACTGAAATCTAATGGACGAGTAGTTCTAAAAGACGTTCTTTTTAGCCTTAGTGTTTCTAAGAGCCTTCGAGCCTTTGTGGCTATTGTTTAGTATTTTGCCACCAAGACACTAAGCCTGCCTTTCGGCATCTGTCTCCCGAAGCTAGAGGCAGTCTTCACAAATATATTTATTTCAAATATAATTATCGGATAATCTGGGATATATGGTTAATAGTCTGGGTGCGAAACTT
>QNXT01000263.1 GCA_003973505.1 Bacteroidota bacterium | reverse complement strand
ATTACGCATGGCTACAATACCATATTTTCCTATGGCTCGTGCTGCTGCACCCGTAAGGGTTGCCAAATCAAGTACCATTTCGGGTTTGTATTTTTGCGCATAGCTCAGTGCATCAGCCAAAATCATACGCCCTTCGGCATCAGTATTTATCACTTCTACAGTTTTGCCATTATGCATTTTTATTACATCGCCAGGAGCGTAAGCATTACCATCAGGACGGTTGTCAGTGGCAGGAATAAGGGCAATTACATGAATATTTAATTTTGCTTTTGCAACAGCAAAAAGTGCTGTTGAAGCAGCAGCAGCCCCGCCCATATCCATATGCATTCCATACATAAAGTCGCCTGTTTTTATATTCAATCCTCCCGAATCGAAAACCACGCCTTTGCCTACAAATATGATTGGTTTTTTATTTTTAGGATTCTCAGGTTTCCATTCCATTACCGTAAAAGTAGGAGGGTTGATGCTGCCTTTATTTACAGCTAAAAGTCCACCCATTTTTAGGCTTTCTATTTTTGCTTTCGTAAGAACTTCCACTTTAGCGCCACTTTGTTTGCCCATCTTCTTAAATTCTTTGGCAAAAGCGGTGGCATCTAATGTTGAGTGGGGCTCATTCATCAAATCACGACCCCAATAGGTAGCTTCATTACTGATGTTGATGAGCTCGATTTGCTTTTTTGAGATGTGCTCATTATATAAAGCAATCTCTTTTAACTTGCTTGTATCTTTCTTGCTTTTGTATTTATCAAAGGAATAATTCCCCAAAACCATACCTTCGGCAAAATAAAGTCCCAATCCTTCTTTTGTGGTATCACAAATTTGAATTTTGGCAATTTCCAATTGTTTTAGTTGCGTGTTCAAAGCATCACCAGCCTTTCGATAGGCTTCTTTTCGTTCGTAGAGTTTTCCTTTTTTATCAAAGAAAATCACAAAAACATGATGAGTAAAACGGTTAAAAGAGAAGTTTTTTTGCTCATCGGAATGATGTTTCATTATGTAGGTTAACTCATTCTTTTCGAGGTCGCGAACTTCTAAAGAAGAAAGGCTTTCTACCAAAATAACACGATGATTATTTGGTTTAATTTTATTGGTTTTTATAATGTTTGCTAACATGGCATTTTATATTTAATAATATTGATATAAATTACAATTATTGCATTTATTTAATTGTAATTTTGAAGCCGTAAAGTTATGCATTTTGACTTGAATTAGATGTGACAAATGAAGAATTAGGTTAAATATATAAAGGAGGTTGGGTGACTGGCTAATTATGTGGTAATTGTGTTATGTTTGAGTAGTTGTAACACAGAGCCTCTCAAAGAATCACAAAGTTACACGAAGGAATTTTTGAAGAGAAATAATATCAATTAACAAACTATCTTTGTGTAGTTTTGTACAATAATTATCAGTGTTGTAACACGGAGTATCTCAAAGAATCTAAAAGTTACACAAAGTGATTTTGAATAAGAAAGTTCATTAATGATGGAATTTGAGGTCATTATATTTTGTAGATATCTTTGTGCTTTCTCTGTGTCTTCTTCGTGCAACTCTGTGTAATATTTACTATATAAGATTTAATATCTAGATTTTTTTATTGCTTAATAACAAATATAATGACTGAAAACGAAATATCAAGTATTATTATTGGCTGTGCTATTGATGTGCATAAACAGTTAGGACCTGGTCTTTTAGAGTCTGCATATCAAGAGTGTCTTTTATACGAACTTAGACAATCAGGATTAGAAGTTGTAAAAGAAAAACCAATGCCTGTAGTTTATAAAGAGATTAAATTAAATCATGGATACAGAATTGATTTGCTTGTAGAGGATAAAGTTGTTGTAGAGATAAAAACAGTTGAAGCTTTTACGGATGTTCATTCAGCCCAGGTGCTTACTTATTTAAGACTTGGGAATTATAAACTTGGCTTATTATTAAATTTTCATGTTACAATGCTTAAACATGGCATTAAAAGAATTATAAACTAGGTTCAAATACCTTATATTATTAGATAATGAATATAAATACACTCACAGATAAAGCCCTTGATGGTAAGTTTCTTACACAAGAAGAGGGTTTGTTTCTTTATAAAGAATTAAGTACTCCGGCCTTGATGGCTTTGGGGCATAAAATACGCATGAAAATGCATCCGGAGCCTAAGGTGGGATGGATTATCGATCGTAATGTGAACTATACCAATGTGTGCGAATCGGGTTGCCAGTTTTGTAATTTTTATGCCGGGAAAAATTCTTCCAAGGCCTATATTACCAAGCCTGAAGAATACCGCCAAAAAATATTGGAGCTCTATAAACATGGCGGACAGCAACTTTTGCTTCAAGGTGGTTTGCATCCCGATTTGGGAATTGGATATTACGAAGATTTGTTTTCAAGTTTGAAATCAGAATTTCCTGATATTAAACTGCATACCTTGGGTCCACCAGAGGTGGCGCATATTGCTCGATTAAGTAATCTGACGCATAGAGAAACCCTACAACGCTTGATGGCTGCCGGACTAGACAGCTTGCCTGGTGCAGGAGCTGAGATTTTGGTGAATCGTGTGCGTTCAGAGATATCAAAGAATAAATGCTCGGCAGATGAATGGTTGGAAGTGATGCACGAAGCTCATAAATTGGGCTTGGTAACTTCGGTTACCATGATGCTGGGGCATGTGGAAACCTTGGAAGAACGATTTGAGCATTTGGTTCGTGCCCGTGAAGTACAAGCCATGAAGCCCGAAGGGACTCCCGGCTTTGTTTCCTTTATTCCTTGGCCATTTATGGCAGATGGAACAACTCTAAAAAAGAGGTTGAAAAGAGAATTCCATGTTACAGCCGATGAGTATATTCGTTTTATTGCCATCAGCCGCATTATGCTACCCAATATTCCCAATATTCAAGCCTCGTGGTTGACTGTGGGGAAACAAATTGGGCAATTATGTTTGCATGCCGGAGCCAACGATTTCGGCTCGATTATGATTGAGGAGAACGTGGTTTCTGTTGCTGGTGCCGACCATCAATTTGATGAAGAAGGTATTCAATTGGCCATTCGTGAAGCGGGTTTTGAGCCCTATCTCCGAAATCAGGCTTTTGAGGCGGTGGAGAAGTTTGTATATCATAATTAATTTATGGTGAAAGTCTTATTTGCTCCTTTACAAGGATATACGGATTCCATTTACCGAAGACTGCATAATAAATACTTTGGTGGTATTGATAAATACTATGCCCCTTATCTTAGATTTGAGCCAAATAAAGAGCCAAAAAAATCAGTATTAAAGGAGCTTTTACCTGAAAATAATAGGGGGTTAGAACTCGTACCACAATTATTGGGTAAGGATACCGATTTGTTCCTTTTTCACATTAATAGATTAGAAAGTCAGGGCTATAAGTCTGTGAATTGGAATTTAGCCTGCCCTTACCCAATGGTTTATAAGAGGGGATTTGGTTCTGGTCTATTACAAAGTCCTGAGTTGATTGATCATATTCTTTCACAGATTATACCCAAAATTTCCATTCCCATTTCCATAAAATGTAGGTTGGGCTTTGATGATGAGAATGAAATTCATAAACTAATTGAAGTTTTTAATCGGTACGATTTGAAAGAAATAATTGTGCATGCTCGAACTGCAAAGCAAATGTATAAGGGAAAAGCAATCCCTGAGATTTTTAATGAGGTGCTACTTCAATCGAAAAACGAGCTTATCTATAATGGTGATATTCAGACTGTGGATGATTATATAAGGCTTAAGGAAATAATTGGAGCAGAGCCAAACAAAATAATGATTGGTCGAGGTTTGTTGCAAAATCCATTTCTTGCCAATGAGTTAAATGGAGTATTCTTACCGAAAGTTGAAAAACAAAGTATTCTTCGTGCATTTCACGATGAGATCTATTTTGAATATAGTAACAAGCTTGAAAAATCACATATTCTAAGAAAGATGCAGACCTTTTGGGAATATTTTTCTTATAATTTTGATAATCAACATAAAGTATATAAGCTTATTAAAAAGGCAAGTACAATAGAGAAATACTCGAATCGTGTAGATGAAATATATAAATAAGATTTTAAGAAAGCATTAAATATTGTGTATTGTTAAATTGTAGAATTTAAGTGAAGTGGGATTTGAGCCTTATCTACGAAATCAGGCTTTTTAGGCAGTGGAGAAGTTTATGTTTCGCTCAAAATAATTGGTCCGCGAATTTTTATTTAGCTACGAACAGGCATTTTTTGCAAACCGAGACTAGTATTTTCATAGAATTATCTTTACTTTTGTTAAAAGTCTTGATATTATGAAAAAAATCTATACTCTACTTTTCAGCATGTTATTTGTTCAAACTATTTTTGGGCAAATTTATTCAAATATGGAAATTCCATTAGATTCTTGTAAAACTTGTTTTGTTAAACGAGAAACTCTATCAAATTCTCAATTTAGTCCTTCATTTCAAAGAGATACTAGAACTTTAAAAGGAAATATTGTTTTAGATAGTGTTAGATACTATTATCCAGTTGATTATCTTACTACGTTTTTGTATATGGGGGTTATGCATTATGATAACTTCGGCAGTTGGGATCGTATTATATGGTATGAACTTGATACTCTTTATAATTATAGAGTTCCATCTCTAAAAACTGAATATAATTATACTTCAACAGGAAAATTGTCTTCTACATATACTTATAACTATGGGGGGAGCACTTCGGGAGGTGTTTGGACAAAAGTAGAAGGAGACGAGTACTATTACGATCAAAATGATTCGATTGTTCAAAGAAAGATTTATACTTATGATAATGGTTATAAACTTGAATATGATATGAATTACCAATATGATTCTTTAGGTAATTTATTTGAAATAAAAGAACAATATTGGAATTATTCTTATCCTTACAAAAATTACTACATTAAAAAAGAAGCAAAATATAATCAAAATAATCAGATTCTTTGTGATACTTTATTTCAGATGATAAATTTGGATTGGTATGCCATAGAGGCCGAGAATAGAACTTACGATTCAATGAATAAATTGAAAACTGTAATTCCAAGTGTACGACTTTCTGATAGTAGTTGGTATCAATGGAATATGTTGGAATATAGTATTAATCAAGCAAATTTGGTTGATACTATTTTTAAGTTTCGTAAGAATAATACAGGGGGGTGGTATTTAGCGCAAAAGTTTTTTTATAGTT
>QNXT01000117.1 GCA_003973505.1 Bacteroidota bacterium | reverse complement strand
CGGGCTGCAAAGATAATTATTTATTTCAAACTACAAACAAAAAATTTATCTTTTTTTCGCTTTTCTTTTCAACTAAATCGCTGTCCATTTAAGCGGCTGCAAAGATAAATATTATTTTGTTATGTCCAAGAAAAAATATTAACTTTTTTCGCTTTGTTTCTCTCTCATCATATCTTCCTTCCAAAGCGGCTGCAAAAGTAAACAACTTTTCTTTACATCCTAATGTTTTTGTGAAAAAAATTTAGAAAAATTTACATTTGTTTTATTTTTCATTGATTATCAATAAAATAAATATATAATTATTTTTATGAATTATTGTTTCGTTTAGTAAGAATCGTCATTTCTAAATGGCCCTTTCAATAGTTTTACTATTTCTATACCTATTTCTCCATTCTATTAAGCCCAAAATTGCTAGAATTAAAAAGATAAAAAATTGAAATGAGGATAGAATTAGCCCTTTATATATGTATAGAGGAATCGATATTGCGTCTCCAATGATCCAAAATGTCCAATTCTCCACTTTTTTTTGTGCCATAAGCCACATTCCGACCAAGAAAATAGATGTGGTCACGGAGTCAATTACGGGCACATTACTATCGGTAAAGTGCGTTAAAGTATAATAAAGAATAAAAAAGAAAGCTATTAGAGCTATAGCGATAATAATTTTTTCCTTATTTGTGGTGTAACTAATAAGGCGTTCTTCATTTTTACCACTTTGATGTGTCCAATTATACCAACCATAAACACTCATGATAAAATAAAAAGCGTTTATGCCCATATCTGCATATAATTTTACATCAATACATATTATTATATATAGTACAACACTAATGATCCCTGTGGGAAAGACTAGGATATTTTCTTTTCGAGCAAACCAAACACTGAGTATGCCAAAAGTAACTGCTATGGTCTCAATAAGAGTGGTTGCTGCTAATTGTTGAAGAAAACTTTGAAAAATATCATTCATGGATACACCTTAATTTATATAAGGTGCGAATATGCAAAAAATATTTATCGGATTATTGACAAAGTACCATTTTTCTCAGAAGCTTTTCCATCGTTAAGTTGCAAACGGTAGAAATAGGTTCCCGAAGGGATATTACTAGCATCCCAATTGTTTTGATAATCGATAGCCTCGAAAACAATATGACCATTCCTATCTAAAATGTGTAATTGACTACCTGGATAATGCTCAAGTCCAGAAATTACGAAACGATCGTTCCGGCCATCTCCATTGGGTGTAATTACATTAGGAATTTTCAAATTACAATCATTCACCGTAAGCCTCATCGTGCTGCTAATGGTATCTGCACAACTTTTCACCCAAAGTGTAATGGTATAAACACCCGGATTCATATCCGTTAAATAGATTTCAGGAGTTGTTGCATCACTAATAGACCATTGATAATCGAATTCTGTATTATTACATCCTGAAGAAATCAACAATGACTCATAATTGCAAATGCTTTTATCGGCACCAAGATTAGGATTAGGCTTATTTACTATTCTAACATTTATGGTGTCTGATCCAAGAAAATTGTTTTTAATATCGTAAACCTTAACCCAATAATCACCACTTTCTCTAACGATAATGATTGCCGTAGTATCACCTGTTGACCATTTATATTTCAAACTGTCTATATCTTTAATGAAAGCATTAAGTTTTACTGGCTCACTGCTACAAATGTTATCTCCTAAATACAAATCTTTTTGAATTGCTGTACGTGCTATACTAAGTGATGATGAAGTATTGGAATTTACCGTATTTATTGAACCTCCTGAAACAACTTGTCCATTTAGCTCTCTAGAACTAATATCTCCATTGAATTCCTGATTATTATTTGCCATTTCGTATTCTGGGGTATCATCATGGCTTGAAGTGATATTAGACTTATGGCTATTTTGATGAATTTTTTGCTTATTGTTTGACACCTTATTAATAGGAGTATTATTTTCTTCAATAGCAATTGACTTTTCGTTGGCTGTCTCTACCTTTTGAATCGTTTCATTGTCATTTTTCTTAGCGACATTCTTTTCAGGCTTTTTATTACCTGCACCGACCTCTACAATTGAGTTATTCGTATTAAGGGTTTTGTTTGGTTGAATTGCAATTGGAGGTTGGTTTGTTGATTGGTTTGCTGAGCGAAATGCTATAAAAACAAAAATACTTATTATGCTTGCTGCCGCAACATAATATAGTATTTGCTTAGTACTTAAATGAAATTTTCGAGCAGATGTAGGGACAGCCTCATTCTCAATCTTAGACATGATACTGTCTTCAAGATTGTCGAAATAAGAATCTGGAACGCTAAAGGTCTGTTTCCCCTTTAAGCTTTTCAGCTTTGGGAAACCTTGCAGTTCTTGATTAATGTCCTCTATATTACTTTTTTCTTTCATATCATTCGCGACCTTTATGATGAGTAAGTCATCAAAAGGTTTAATCCATTTTTAAGTTTTCTTCAATTTTTTTAATTGCATGATGATACGAAGCCTTTAATCCTCCGATTGACGTACCAAGAATATCGGATATTTCTTGGTATTTTAAGTCTTCAAAATAGCGCATATTAAAAACCAATCTTTGTTTTTCAGGCAATTCGAGTAATGACCTTTGAAGCTTTCTTTCAATTTCATCACCTGTCATCAAGCTATTATCATCTAATTTATTTACCAATAAGTACTCCACTTTATCTATTGGTGAGGTGGCTTTGTTCTTCATTTTACGGAGAAAATTCAGACTTTCATTGGTAGCAATACGATAAATCCATGAGAAAAGTGAAGAATCGCCACGAAATTTTTCGAGA
This sequence comes from Bacteroidota bacterium, assembly GCA_003973505.1. The sequence goes on along the minus strand of QNXT01000117.1, from coordinate 2,391 downwards.
TTCTTCCATACTTTCACAAATGTGTCTTGGGTAATGTCGTTGGCATCATCGTGATCGAGTAAAATATGACGAATATGCCAATAGGTACGTTCCTTATACTGACTCATTAAAATACGAAAGCCGCGCTCCTTGGTTTCCGGATTACGGCAAAGTGCTAAAATATCTTGATCAGTATAATTTGACATATTACAAATGTAGATAAATCTTTTGTGTATTGGTTTAAAACCTTAAATGAGTAAATGATTTAATTCCAAATTTAAGCTTTCATTTTTAGAATAACAGTTGAAGAACTCGAAATTTCTATAATTTAACGCTATAAATGTATTACAACCGAAATTCTTCCTATTGTTCAACTGTTTTTTGATACTTTTGCAATCCAAATTATGACAGCCCTATACTTTATAGAGTAAGGCTTTTAATAGAAAGATATTCAAATTATGATAGAGCAAATTATTCGAGAGCAATTTGTAAAAGGTTTCAAAGAGATATTTGATGCCGATATTGATATTGAGCAAGTTAAAATACAGCAAACGCGCCGTGAGATTGAGGGTGATTATACTGTGAATGTATTTCCGTTTGTGCGATTTGCACGTAAAAAACCAGAGGAGGTTGCCAACTTAATGGGTGAATATTTGGTTTCGAATATTGCTGATTTGAAATCGTTTGATGTAATAAAAGGCTTCTTGAACTTGCTTGTAGAGAATGCTTATTGGTTGGCTCAATTTGAAAAGGCCAAAGCTGACAATCAATTTGGCATACAGGAAATTGATACGAATTCAAAGCCAATAGTAATTGAGTATTCATCACCAAATACCAATAAGCCCTTGCACCTTGGTCATATTCGTAACAATCTGTTGGGATATTCCATTGCTGAGATTTTGAAAGCTAGCGGACAAAATGTAAAAAAGGTAAATCTGGTAAACGATCGTGGAATCCATATTTGCAAGTCGATGTTGGCATGGCAAAAGTGGGGCAATGGAGAAACTCCAGAGAGCAGTGGCATTAAAGGTGATCATCTTGTTGGAAAATACTATGTAAAATTTGATCAAGAATATAAAGCCGAGATAAAAGCATTGATGGCAAAAGGCATAGAAGAGGATGAAGCAAAAAAGCAAGCTCCTTTGATGCTTGAAGCACAGCAAATGTTACGCGATTGGGAAGCGAAAAAACCAGAGGTTTATCAACTTTGGGAAACCATGAATAGCTGGGTATATGCCGGATTTGATGTGACATACAAACGTCTTGGTGTTGATTTTGATAAAATATACTATGAGTCGGAGACCTATCTTTTGGGGAAAGAGATTGTAATGAAAGGCCTAAAAGAGGGTATTTTATATCAAAGTGAGAATGGTGCCGTTTGGGCTGATTTGACTGACGAAGGTTTGGATCAAAAACTCTTGCTTCGTGCAGATGGCACTTCGGTTTATATGACACAAGATATTGGAACGGCCAATTTGCGTCAGCAGGATTATAATCCACAAGCTATGATGTATGTGGTGGGGAATGAGCAGAATTATCATTTCGATGTTTTGAAAATTGTACTTCGTAAATTAGGTTTTGACTGGAGCGAAAATATTACCCATATATCCTACGGTATGGTAGAATTGCCTGAAGGCAAAATGAAATCGCGTGAGGGTACGGTAGTCGATGCCGATGATTTGATTGATGAAATGGTAACTACTGCCGAAAAAACCACCCGTGAGTTGGGTAAAGTTGACGATTTTTCGAAAGAGGAAGCTGATCAACTGTTCTATAATTTGGGAATGGGGGCTTTGAAATATTTCTTATTGAAAGTCGACCCTAAGAAGAAGATGATGTTTAACCCAAAAGAATCCATTGATTTTAACGGGAATACAGGTCCATTTATACAATATACTCATGCTCGTATTAAATCGGTGGAGCGGAAATCGGAAAATGCAGCTTTCCGCAATATCGACAAAAAACCCTATGCTGGTGAAATGAATGAGAAAGAACGCTATTTGATGAATTTCTTAGGAACTTTCCCTGAGGTGATTCAACAAGCTGCTGCAATGTTTAGTCCTGCTGTAATAGCAAATTACGCCTATGATTTGGCCAAGGAATACAATTCATTCTATCATGATAATCACATTCTTAACGAAACGGATTTATCTCGAGCACTATTCCGTTTCGACTTATCGATGCAGACTGCAAAAGTGCTTTCCTTAGCAATGAAATTATTGGGAGTAACTGTTCCTAATCGTATGTAAAATAATTGATAATGTATTAACCTGAGTTCGATGTAAGCTTTGCTCACAGTTTCAGATAATTAGTTTATATACGACTCAAATTTACGATGGACTATCGAGATAATTCGAGTATATTTGGGGAAGTATATAAGCTAATTATCGAAATTTGTATAAAAAAGTCAAT
>QNXT01000324.1 GCA_003973505.1 Bacteroidota bacterium | reverse complement strand
GAATGAGCAGAATATGCAACAAATTGTGGTGCAGATGAAGGATGAGTTGGAGAAGATAAAGGAGCAGGCATTAAATATATTATAATAAAATCTTGCCATAAATCGTCAATCTCATCGCCTGCCTACCGCAGGCAGGTTATTGTCGGATTGCAAAATACTCATTTACCTAAGTAAACTCCGTTTTTACAATCCTCCGCTGCCTCGACCTTGACAATCTCTGACAAGCTTAAAATACTAAACCAAATAGAAAAATGAATCTAAGTAAAAAACAAGAATATCTAATTATTGCCGGGCTATTGGTTTTGATATTTCCATTTTTTGCGCTATTGCTCTATGTACATCCTCAGGGCGATGATTTTTTCTTTGCTGCCAAAGTAAACGAAATGGGCGTACTACCATTTGTAAAGGATATGTATTTACATTGGTCGGGACGCTATGCCAGTATGTTTATTGGGGCTTTTGATCCAGTAATATACAAATCACTTCACCTACTACGTTTTGAATTATTATTGTTACTAATTTTCAATATATTTAGTGTTTTTCTTTTTATAAAATCCGTATTGAAAAACACCATTTCAAACCGTAAAATTGTTCTAATCACGTTGGTTATTTATACTATCCTACTTAATAGCATCCCCGATATATTTGAATTTATGTATTGGTTTCCCAGTGTCACCGCATACCAATTAGGCTTATCGCTTCTTTTAATATTTATTGCAAATATTTTCTTCAAAAAACAAAAAAGAATATCTCCTACTTTTTACCTTACCATAAATGCAATCATCGTACTAATAGCTATTGGTCTCCTTGAATTATTTATAATACCATTTATATTAACCTTATTATTAAATATATACATAAATCTCAGAAGTAAACAACTCATTAAATATGATATTATAATTTTAATTCTTTCAATACTATCATCATTAATATTGCTTGCTGGTCCTGGTAATTATGTTCGACTTCAAGTTGCTAATTCCTCCGGATTTATAGTTGGCCTTTACTTAGCAGCGAAGAGCATGATTTACCTTATGGGTTACCTTTTTCAAAACCCAACTTTTACGCTAGGTAGTATTCTATTTATTGCAATTAGTAATAAATACATACATAATACTCAACTATTTTCTTTTGAAATACCAAGAATAAATCCCATAATCATTCTTATAGCAAACTTAGGAATTCCCTACTTAATCCTTCTACCATCAACAATTGCATTAATAAGTTTACCCGCAGGTCGAATATTTAATATTGCTGCATTTGTATTCACTTTTCTTTGGTTATTTAGCCTCTTAGTTTTTCAAAAACACTACTATGGTAAATTTACTTTTGAGATGAGTAGTTTCTACAAATCATCCCTTGCTCTATTAATGCTAATGTTTGTATTTAGCGGAGTTTATATTATAAATCCTTATGAATTTGCTCAAAAGAAAAATGGAAGTGTCTTAATTTCCGGGAACATTTTAAAAGCATACAACACTCTATTATTCGAGGCAAAACCCTTTGATGAAGATATGATTAAACGATATAAGAGTTTTAGTGATGCCAAAAAAAACAATAAAAAAACACTTATTGTAAAACCTCTGGAACATCATCCTGAAATGCTTATTTTTGTTGATATTGCTGATATTCAAAGCCCTGGTACTTGGATATTTAATTGGGAGGCAAAATACTATGGAATGGATTCAATATGCATTGAAAAGGATAATGTGATTATTAAAGATAAAATTAAACAGGAAATTCAACAAAAGTGATTAAATATACTCTTATTCTAAAATAATGAAACCAAAACTAATCATATTCTCTGCACCCTCTGGGGCCGGTAAAACCACTATTGTTAAGGAGGTTTTGAAAACCGATATTCCCTTTGCATTTTCGGTTTCGGCTACTAGTCGTAAGCCACGTGAAGGGGAGGTGCATACCAAAGATTACCACTTTCTCAGTGTAAACGATTTCAAAGAATCCATTGAAAAAGAGCATTTTCTGGAATGGGAAGAGGTCTATGAAAATCAGTATTATGGCACACTGAAATCGGAGGTGGAAAGCAAGCGACAGCAGGGTTATAATGTGATTTTTGATGTGGATGTAGTTGGCGGACTGAATATCAAAAAATATTACGGGGAAGAGGCCTTGGCTATTTTCATAATGCCACCATCGATTGAGGAGCTTAAAAAACGACTTCAAGGTCGTGGAACGGAAACTGAAGAGAGTTTTAATAAGCGCATTGCCAAAGCCGAGCACGAAATGACTTTTGCCAAGGATTTTGATGTAGTGATTGTGAATGATGACCTGCAAAAAGCAGTACAAGAAACCATTGACAAAATTCGTAATTTTATAAATAACTAATTATGCCAACGCAAGCAGCAAAGAAAACCGGTCTTTTTTTTGGTTCTTTCAATCCCATTCATGTGGGTCATTTGATAATTGGGAATCACATGGTGGAGCATACCGATTTGGACGAAGTGTGGTTTGTAATTTCGCCCCATAATCCTTTGAAAAAAAAATCAACCTTATTGGCCGACCACCATCGCTATGCCTTGGTCAATTTGGCCGTGGAGGACAATCCCAACCTCTGGGCTTCAAATATAGAGTTTGGCCTTTCACAGCCTTCCTATACGGTGCATACACTTGCTTTTTTGGAGGAGAAATACCCTGAGAAGGAATTTGTACTTATCATGGGTGGCGATAATTTAGCCAGTTTGCATAAATGGAAAAACTATGAGCATATTTTAGAAAATTATTCCATAAAAGTGTATCCCCGACCCGGAGAAAAAATTCCAGAATTAGCCAAACATCCTCATGTGGAAATAGTGGAAGCTCCATTGATGCAAATCTCTTCCAGCTTTATCCGAAAAAGCATTAAAGAAGGGAAAAGCGTGGAATATTTGTTAAGTGATAAGGTGTTTAAGTATTTAACGGAAATGCATTTTTATAAATAAAACCCATTTTCCCATTTTGAACTAAGAGAACTTTTTCATATATTTGTGAACCTAAACAAATTACACATATAACATGAAAAATTTCCTACTCAAATCCCTAACAATTATTGCTATTTCACTATACGCAATAAATCTTTTTGCAGCAAATAATCCTCCTGTTGCAGTAAACGATACCCTCTATGTAAATTCAAGTCAAAATTATGTTTTCAATCCCATACAGAACGATTATGATCCCGATGGAGACCCCTTTGTGATTATAACTGCGACTTTTCTTCATAATAGTGGGCATATTGTTATTTCCAATAGTACCATTGCTATTAATATGTATTACAGTTCAGGAATTGATACAATTGCCTACAGATTAAAAGATAATCATAATGGCATATCTAATATTGGCTATATTATTGTCCATATTAATAACAATCACACATCCGACACATTGAACATAAATAATATATCAGCTCCATTTGTTCCTTTTGGAAATGCTTTTTGGGATTTTTCGAGTTCATCACATTTCGAAGTACCCAAAGGCTCAGGCACAACAACGATATTTACAAGTGTTCCCTGGATAGGGGGTTTAGATCAAGCTAATAACCTGCATTTGGCAGCGGAAACATATCGAAGCAATGGTACCGACTATTATTACGGCCCCGTATGCGACACAACAACGCTATATCAATATTCCGACTCACTATGGAATCGTGTATGGAAAATAAGCAAGGCAGAGATTGATTACCATAAGAACCACTATTGGCAATCAAGTTATGTCATTCCTGAAGCCATAGCCAATTGGCCTGCCGTGGGAGATACATTGCTTGGCCAAAATGCTATAATGGCTCCGTATATCGATAAAAACAATGATGGAAAATATGTTCCTTCTGATGGTGACTATCCAAAAATAAGGGGTGATCAATCAGTTTTTATTATTTTCAACGATAGTAGAAATGCTCATACCGAAAGTGGAGGAGCTGTCCTCGGCTTGGAATTTCACGAAACAGCCTATGCCTACAATTGTAGTTCAGATACCGCTTTGAACAATACTATTTTTGTTCATTATGATATTATCAATCGTTCAGCAACCAACTATCATAATGTTCATTTCGGCTTATTTACAGATTTTGATATAGGTTATCCTAATGACGATTATATTGGATGTGACTCAACAAGAAGTTTGGCGTATGGATATAATGCTTACCCCACTGATACCTTACACGCGCCAAACTACGGTTTTACACCTCCGGCTCAGGGAATTGTTTTTCTGTCTGAAAGCATGAGTAATTTTATAGCGTTTTATAATACAGGAGGAGACACTTCTCAAACTGACCCAAAAATTGATAGTAATTATTATAATGCTATGCAATCAAAATGGAGTGATGGAAGCCATTTAACATATGGAGGTAGGGGCTATGGAGGAACAACGGCTGTTAATTATCAATATTCGGGAGATCCCAACGATTCTACAACTTGGTCGGAGCGATATCCTCAAACCAGCCCTCAGCATTTAGCACACGACCGTAGAGGCTTAAGTTCTATTGCTTCCTTCAATTTAGATGCCGGAGCAGTTAAAAGCATTGATTTAGCTTATGTTTATGCTCGTGATACCACAAAATCGAATTTTCAAAATGTGAGTGTTTTGAAATATTATGTGGATAAAATTAGATTATATTACGATAACGATAGTACACCTTGTGGTGGTAGTTTCTCGGCTATTGATTCCCATAAAAAAGTGGAAAATAATATGAAAGTATATCCTGTACCGGCAGAGGATAAACTATTGGTCGATTACAAACTTCAATCTACGCAAGTAGTTTACGAAGTCTATAGCATAGCTGGTCGGCTTATCGAATCAGGAATGTTAAGCAAGCCTAGGAGTAATACTATTGATATTTCTTCACTACATTCCGGTCTATACTTTATTCTCATTCGTGATAAGCAACAAGTGCTTAGTCGGAAGTTTATTGTTCAATAAAAACGAATAATAATGAACAAAAAAACGAAGTGCCAGTATATGACGCTTCGTTTTTTTGTTGTTTGAAACTGATCCTATTCAATAATAAACTACCCATTGACATAAGTCATATAAACTATGACTAACTCTATTCTTCTCATTATTTGTTGTACAATTTAATAACCTGAGTTCGATGTAAGCTTTGCTCACAGTTTCAGATAATTAGTTCATATACGACTCAAATATACGATGGACTATCGAGATAATTCGAGTATATTTGGGGAAGTATATGGGCTAATTATCGAAATTTATATAAAAAAGTCAA
>QNXT01000034.1 GCA_003973505.1 Bacteroidota bacterium | reverse complement strand
GAAGGGTTCAACCAGAAGAATACTGAAAAAATATTAAGAGAAGATTTGGGTATTGATACTGAAAAATACGGGATATCCTATATGGTCGCATTTGGATACCGAGTAAATGAACCAAGACCAAAAACACGCAGGCCTTTAGATGAAATTGTAAGCTATAAATAGGAAACTATTCATGAACTAAGATAAACCTTAATCAGAAATTGAAAACAGGCAGAAATACAAAAGATTTATTCCTTTATTTATTAATAGATAAAGTAAAAATAACAATTTCTCTTTAACTCGTTTTCTAAAACCAAAGAAATAAAAGCGATTGATAAAGGGTTTATAGAAATATAGTTAACTAAAGAAAGTTTCAAAACATCTTAAAAATAATTGATAATTCGACTTACTTTTGCCAAAATAATATTTAATAATTTTAATAACTAATACAATGAAAAACTCATATTTAATTATTGCATTCCTTATTATTGCATCCTCTTTTTCAGCATGTAAGAAAGATGAAGTTGTTATTCCTCCAGAACCCATTAAGGACGTATATACCAATGCAAGTTTCAACTACAACTTTTCAGATGTTGACCCTAAAATAAATCCCATTTTTAACGGATATATTAAAACCTATGAATCAGCGGTAAATCAAGCAAAATGGCAGTATAACAATTACTATTCATTAAAAAATTTAAACACCATTATATTCGCTTATGACAGAGATGCCAATAATTTTGATGCTGTTTATATGATTGTTCCACCAAATGGAAAATATACGGGCGATCTTTCCGATGAATATCAAACAAGCAACACAGCGTCAGATGGCACCAAAATAATTAGAGTGAATGATAAAGCATTTTTAAAAGACCTGATTAATGCAAGACTAAGCGGATCAAGCTTCGGAAAGGCAAAGGTTAAAGACGTTGATTATCTTTATTTCTTTTTCGATAAAAAGAGATACGATAAAACCTTAAAACCTCTAGATATCATGCGAGAAGTTGGATTCTTTACTCATGAAGGTTTTCATTTAACTACACAATTGGGATTTAAACGGCCTAGCAACTCTCTTGAGTCAATCCGATTTAATCTCCCCTCAGATTATCCTGCTGATTCAGTATCGTTTAGCCTAATTGCTTCGGGAATAAAAATGTACGAAAGTATCCTGTTTGACAATATTCAAAATACAGAAGATTATGTAAAAATGTACTATGTATTATTTAAAAAGCTCAAAGCGCAAGATAATTCAGGCAAGAATTATATTGATAATTATTACTTATATGAATGTTGGCTTGAAGGAAGTGCAGAATTTACCGAGTATAGTATGAATATTGGTTCGGGGGTAATGGATGGTAGTATTCCAGAAATTCGTTATGATAATTCGTATCAGGAATTTGTTGATTTAACTAAAAAAGAAATTGCTGCAGGTGTTCCTCCCACAGTAATATATAATGGCAAAGAAAGAGTTGTATATTACGCACAGCTTGTCGAAATTACCTATTATAAATTAGGGTCTGCTCCATTGTTTTTGCTTGACAAATTGGGTGTAGATGTATATGCCAAACTAAAAGCCGGCAAAAATCCTTACCAAATGTTAGAGGAATATATTACAGCAAATAATATCTCGGTTGATGAAGAGGCAACATATGAGGAACTCAAATCTCAAATCAATTGGGAAGATACCAAAGACATGATGCAAGATTATATTGAATTATTTAACTAAAAAAAAGCATGAAAAAATATTTCAAATTTGCCTTATTGCCAATATTGATATTAAGCATAAGCTCTTGTGCTTCTTTATTTGGACCTTCAGAGAAAAAAGTTGAAGCGCTAATCGAAAAACAAAATCACCTAATCGATTCTGTTTCTATGGTTTTGAAATCGCAAATGAATTTACCTGAAGAAATTTCAAAAAACATAGCTGTTTGGGGAAATCCAAATGCAAAAACGGTTATCATAAATGCACAAGGAGGCCCAATGACATCCATTCAAAATTTTGAATTATTATACACTTTAATTCAAGCTAAAGTAAATAATGATAGTTTACTTACCGTTAACGTGCATCAATATCAGACGCTAAGAACCAAAGAGTTTGAAACAAATCTTATCAATTTTGAAGATGCCAAAAAATATGATACTGAAACTACAAGGATGCTGGCCCAAACAGTTGATTATTTCAAAAGAAGAGGTAATACGGTAATTGTAATGGGTATTTCGTTTGGTGCTTTTGTCGTAGAAGATTTATTGGCGAGCTACCCGGCAATAGCCGATCGATATATCATCGTTGTTGGTCGTTTGGATATGCCTGATGCCGTTTGGAAAGAATTTGCAAAAGGAAATTATGTAGGTTTTAAATACAAAAAAGGAGAACCTCGCATTGTTAAGTTTTCTGCAAAAGAAGCTGGCATGGGCGGTGGTAATTCTATTGGTGATAAAAACACATCTATTTTAGCTGCAGGATTAGGTTACAAAAGGTTTACCCAGCTTTTGCAAGACAAAGATTTGAGTAGAGTTGATTACTTTTATGGAAGTAAGGACGATCAGGTAGGGCGATTATCAGAAGAAGAAATAAATTTCCTAAAGTCGAAAGGAATTAACCCCGTAAAATTTGATAAAGATCATTCGGGGACGATTGATGATTTCACCCTTAAATACTTAAAAAACATCATAGATAAGGTATCGAAAGAGACACATATAGACCCTTCGATGTTGGGTATTGTAGTGAATAAAAACTTTACAAAAACTTTTCCTTTTGAATGGTCGGGAGGATTGCCCATTGTGAAAGTTCATATTAATGGTAAGGAATATCGATTTTTATTTGACACTGATGCTCCCACCACTATTCCAGAACATTTAGTAGAAGCTATGCAGCTAAAAGAAGTTAGCAAGATAAAACTACATGATTCGGGAGGAAGACAATTAGACCGCTCTTTATATCAGCTCCCTTTATTGACTGTTGCGGGAGTGAAGTTTCAAGATTTTGTGGTTTCTACGGCTAATTTCAAAGATATTTTCCCAATTTCTTGTTTGGGATTTGATGGCATTTTGGGCTATAATTATATACGCGATTTAAAAGTGAAGATAGATTATGAGAAGCAAGAAATCACTTTCTCAGACATGCCAATACCCCATGATGGCTATACCGAGTTGAATATTCATTTTGAGCCAAAGCAAGGACCAATGGTAGAATTAAATTTCCCATTTGGTAGTGGATATTTCATCTTCGATACTGGCAAAAACACAGATATTCAATTGGGAAACCCTGCTGTAATTCCTGATTTTGATAATCATGGCTATGAGTATAGAGAGACCTTTGGTACATTTTCGGCAAGTATTGCCAACAATAATACAAACCGAATAAAAAGAACTTATTTGGTTAAAGATTTTTCTTTGGACTCAGCATTACATATAAAATCATTTCCTGTTAGTATCGATAATAGTAATGCTTATTTGATTGGTGATGGTTTCTTAAAACATTTCACTGTAATCTTTGATTTACCAGGCCAAAAGGCCTATTTCCAAAAGCGAAACAAAGAAGATTTGAATGAAGGTTTTGAAGATAGTTTTGGTTTTACACCATTTTGGAGTGAAACGGATGGCTTGTTTATTTCTGCCATCACCGATAAAACTCCAGCAGCCAAAGCTGGCTTAAAAGTAGGTGACAAAATCTTATCCTTAAACGAAAAAGATGTATCCAAAATGAAAAAGGAAGAATTTTGTGAATTGCTTCAGCAAGCTTCTTCTCCAAATAGTATGGATAAACAAAAAGAATTAAAAATAAGCATTCAGCATGGAAATGATGCTCCTCAAGAATTTATTTTGAAGAAATAATGAGCACTGAAGAAATACACTAATTATATAAAAACAATTAAAATAAACGAAAATGAGAAAAACAATTCAAACACTTTTTAGTTTAGCATTAATAATGCTATTTATATCTTGTAATTCAAATACAGATAAAGCGAAAGCTCAAGAAAAAAACAACGTTGAACAAATCAGCACATCATCTTTGACCATTACCGATGAAACCATTAAAAAAGATAGTGAGGGAAATGTAATTTCAAATGAGAAATTCAATGAATATTTGAATAGTGGAGAATATTTAGCAACACCTATTATTGAAAATGGAAAAATCGTAGAAGCTCAACTGCAAAAAGCCAGCAAGGAGCAAATAGCACAATTGAAAGAAATGCTTTTGAATTCAGAAAATGAAAATGGCAAAAAAGCACCTGATTTTGAAGTTACTGATTTACAAGGAAAAACCTATAAATTATCCGAATTAAACGATAAAACAGTTGTACTTAATTTTTGGTTTACAACTTGCAAACCATGTATGATTGAAATACCTGAACTTAACGAACTGGTTAAAGAAAATAAAGATGTTATTTTCTTAGGATTAGCAACAGATAAGGAAGATAACGTAAAATCATTTTTAAAGAAACATCCTTTTGAATATCATATAATAGCAAATTCACGTGATATTGTAAAACTATATGACGTAAGTAGTTTCCCTACTCATTATATCATCAAAAATGGCATTATTCAAAATAAATTTATTGGGTTAAGTAGTGATATAAAAGAAAAAATTCAAAATTCAATAGATGGCAAGCAGCAAAAAAATGCTTCAAATGTAGAGGTGAAAAACAATGAACCTATTATGCTTAATTCAAATTCGGACATAAGAAATGAGAAGGGAGAAAAATTGGATATGATGGAAGCTGTAGAAAAAATCAATAGTCAGAAATATACTATGGAATCGGCTACTGATGAAAATGGTAATGAATACATATTGATAAGAAAATTATAAGCAAGTGGGTATAACCACTTAAATATATGAATATTAAAAATATCGATCACATTGTTTTAACCGTTAACAATATTGATGAAAGCATAGAATTTTATACTGAAGTTTTAGGGATGAAACTCGTCACTTTTGGACAAGGTAGAAAGTCCCTTCATTTTGGAAATCAAAAAATCAATTTGCATCAAAAGGGAAACGAATTTGAACCAAAAGCAAAGTCGCCTACTTGTGGAGCAATCGATATTTGTTTGATTGTGGAAAATAGTTTAGAAGACTGTTTGTTTGAGTTAAAGCAAAAAAGCATTGCGGTAATTGAAGGTATTGTTAATAACCTGAGTTCGATGTAAGCTTTGCTCACAGTTTCAGATAATTAGTTCATATACGACTCAAATATACGATGGACTATCGAGATAATTCGAGTATATTTGGGGAAGTATATGGGCTAATTATCGAAATTTATAT
>QNXT01000041.1 GCA_003973505.1 Bacteroidota bacterium | reverse complement strand
ATATTATTCATGGAAAAAACACTAAAGAGATGCTTATTAAAGCAAAGGATAATATTTGGATATTTGCAATGAATTTAGATATCCGAAATAAACAAGATTCTAAGTATCGAAAAAAGATTACTTATGATATTCTTCGGAAAGAAGGCATTCTTAACAAACAATAAATGACAAATAAGAAACGACATATCACCAAACGACATATCACCTTTATTATCAATCCCGTTTCGGGAACGACAAAGAAGAAGAATATTCCTAAACTAATAGAAGAGGTTTTTAGCCATTCTGATATTGATGTGAGTATTCGTGAAACCGAATATGCAGGGCATGCCAAAGAGATTGCCGCTGAACTTTCGGCATTAGGAGATACCGAAATCATTGCCGTGGGTGGTGATGGCACGGTGAATGAAGTGGTGAATGGCATTGGTGATAGTGGAGCTATATTTGGCATTATCCCCTCTGGCTCCGGCAATGGTTTAGCTCGGCATTTGGGAATTTCCATGCGTGCAAAAAAAGCCATGGAATTGATTAAACTAGGACATTTACAAAAGATAGACCTTATGAAAATCAATGGCGAATATTCGGCCAATGTTTCAGGTGTGGGTTTCGATGCTTTGGTGGCACATAAGTTCCAAGATTCAAAAACCCGAGGTTTGCTTAGCTATGCACAAATCAGCATGCAAGAGTTTTTTAAGTATCAGCCTGCAACTTATGAACTCACTATTGACGGAGAAACTTATAAACGTGAAGCTTTTTTAATTAGCTTGGCTAATTCATCACAATTTGGAAATAATGCTTTTATTGCACCCAAAGCCTCCCTCACCGACGGGCTGATTGATATATGTATATTAAAACCTTTTCCTGTTGTGGCGACAGCTATTGTTTTTGAGCGTGTTATGGCAAAGACCATTAACAATAGCAAGTTTATGGACATTATTCAAGGAAAGAAATTAATGATTAAAAATACAGCTAAAATCTACCACTTGGATGGCGACCCTAGAGAAAGCAAGGGTGATTTAGAAATCGAAATTTGTCCCGGGATATTAAATTTAATTGTTCCTGAGAATAAAAATATATAGTAGCTCGTTATATAAATTATTAAAGAAAACCAAGTTGTTACACAAAGATTCTCAAAGAAGGCACAAAGGAACACTAAGGACTTATTAATATAATTAAAGTTTTTATTTTTTAAATGCAGGTTTGTAAATGTTATGAATCTCTTTGTGAAGCTCTGAGCTTCTCTACCTTCGAAAGACAGGTTTGCGTAACTCTGTGACATAACTAAAAATACAACACTAAGAAACACTTAAAGTAAATATAGAGTGTAGGAAATTGAGAAAAATTTATCAATACGATATAAAGATTATGGGAAAGAATAAAAAGAAAAAAGCACCTAAGAATAGCAATATCGTTTATTCCACCAATCCTGGTTACCACAACGATTGGGAGGATGAAGAAGAGGAAAGTTTGGCACCCAATCAGCAGAATTTACGTATTTGGCTGGAACGTAAAAAAGGAAATAAAGTAGCCACTGTGGTTAAAGATTTTGTAGGTTCGGATAATGATTTGAAGGATTTGGGAAAGGAACTAAAGTCGAAATGCGGAACAGGTGGAACAGTAAAAGATGGCGAGATTATTATTCAGGGCGATTTTCGTGATAAGGTGCTGGATTTATTAATAAAAGCTGGATATAAGGCCAAAAAATCAGGCGGTTAGCTTCGACAGGCTCAGCTACCAAGCTTCGGCAAGCTCAGCTACCGAGCTGTTCCCTGAGCTCGTCGAAGGGCAGCTACCAAGCTGGCCCCTGAGCTCACCGAAGGACACCCATTAAAACAATACTGAAATTTAGACAATGACAATTCAAAATATAGACGAACACCAACAAACAGGATGGCAAGAAGATGCCTTGAAAATCATCACCCATGATGGAACTTTCCATAGTGATGAGATTTTTAGCATTGGATTGTTATTAAAATTTGAACGAAATGAGAATCAGCCAGTTCAGATAGTGCGTAGCCGTAATGAAGATTTCTTGAAGCAACACCGAAGCATTGCCGAGGTATTTATCCTCGATATCGGGGGTGATTATAATGCAGGCCTTCACAATTTCGACCATCATCAGGATAATGAGTATTTCAAAGATAAAGCAGCTGTACGCTTGGTGTATGATTACCTTTTGAATTCACAAAAGATGGAAGCTAATATTGGGAATCATCTTTGGGAAAACTTACTTAAGCTCATTAATAAATGGGATTTGGGCGAAGAACAAAAATTTGTAAACTATTACCACCGTCCCTTACCCAGCTTGATATCTTCGTATAACCGCACCACCGAAGACCTTAGTGAGGAAAATATACAATTTGAAAAGGCCTTACGCTTTGGCTTGGAAATTATTGAAAATGAGATTTTTTCCTATCAACAATATCAAGATGCCAAGCGTACTTTTTTACAACACCGTAACATCAATTCACATACAATAATTTTCGAAAGCTTTAATCCGAAACATTCCTCATTTTTGAAGCAATATCGGAATATCCGATACTATATATACCCCTATAAAGGCAATTGGGCCGTAGGATCCGTAAACAGTAAAAAATTTCCACTCCCTGATTGTGAACACTGCGAGCATTTGGTGTTTAGTCATAAAAACCATTTTCTTACGGTTTTCGATTCAAAGGAAGCTGCCATTCGTTTTATGGAACCTAAGTTTCAGGGGAAGATATAAGTTTTATTTTTCGCAGATTTCGCAGATTTACGCAGAAAACTATCTGGGTAAATCTGCGAGATAAACAACAGCATTCAAAGCTCAAATTTCATATCCACAAAAAGCATTAATTTTACAGCATGAGTCAAGTATATTATACCAAAGAACGGAATGCCGATTTCTATCAGAAATTGCGCACGATTATTCGTAAGTGGGAAAAGAAAACAGAAGGACGAAAAAACAAATGGTTTGAATACATCCTCCTTGCTCCAGATTTATTTCATTTGCTAACCAAGTTATTGGTGGACAAAGCTGTAGGCATTGAACATAAAGCAAAGATTAGCCTTGTAATCCTCTATTTTATCTCACCCATCGACCTTATTCCTGAAGCCATTATTGGCCCCGCAGGATATATTGACGACATTGCTTTGGCAGCTTATCTCATACACATTATGGTAAATAAGATTAGCCCTGAGATTATTCACAAGCATTGGGCTGGCGAGGGAAACATTTTAACCGCTGTACAAAACATTGTGGACGACGCCCACAACATGCTTGGAAAAGGTATTTGGGGAAAGCTAAAACGAAAAATCTAATTTCGCTCTTTTGCCTTATTATAAAAATACCGAAGACCTCCTGATTTATACTGCAGTATAAATTGGTTATTCCTTTCGATATAACTTGCAGCTAAACTATCGCTTGGAATTTTGCGCGTTTTAAGAATTTCTTGAGCACGAAGCGTATCACCTAAAATCATTGATAAAGTAGCAATCTCGGCAGTACGGAAATCATCATTTGGTGTTTCTGCAAGTTCATCTTCATACAATTGCAATGCCTTTCGATATGATTTATATGCCTTATCCTTTTGATTCAGAAATTCGTAACATAAACCTTCATATTCATAGGCCAACCCATCTTTTCCCACTTTCAAATCGTCTTGAACTGCTTCAAGAGCTCCCGCATAATCATTAATTTGCAATAATAAAGACCTTCTATTCAAACGCAAATCATGATTCCAAGGCATCATAAATATCGCCATATCAAGACTTTTAACAGCATCATAAATTAAACTCTTATCTTGATAATTGTTCTCCATTACCTTTAAGAGCTCTTTATTAGCAGAATCAACCGTAACCGTCAAAGCTACATAGTAAGCAATGGACACAATAATGATTATCAACGCAATGGCAATAAAACTATTTTTCTTAATTCGCATCTTATTAGTTTATTTTCGGTTACTTGCAAAATTACTAAGATAATAGACACAAAAAATGCGAAGCATAAATACTCCGCATCCTAAGGTTTTAATTAAAATAAATCTTCTACGCCTACTCCACCACTACTTTATAGGTAGCATGACAAGCCACACAATTATTGGTCAGGTCAGCCATTTGCTTAATAGTCGTTTTTGGATTATAATTCGTTTTTGCACTATCGGCGATAGCTTGAAACAAATGATGCCCACGAAAACCCATTTGCTTACAAGCCAAGGGCGACAATTTTAGCAATCGGGCAGGTGTTTCATCAATGGATGCTTGCCCTTGACGTGAGGCTGCTTCATAAATTTTATCAGGATTGTTTTCAGCAATTCCTTGCTGAATTTCAGCCATAATCACTAAGTAATCACGCATTTCACTCATTACCAATTCTCGCAAATCAGGAGCATATTTTACCGTTGTTCGTGTATCGTTTGGCAGCTTAACCAATTCTGTACCTGTAAATAATAAAATATAAGCTAAGATTAGCGTTGTGCCTAAAAATACGACATTGGTTGCGATTAATATTTTTTTCATTCTAATATTGATTTATGTTTCTTGATTCCTAAATATTATGCTGCAAAAATGAAGCTATTAAGACATATTATCAATACCAACATATTGGGATATTTGCATAATTCTTCGAAATTGCCTGCAAAAAAAAATGTAGTTTTGTTTTATGGATACGACGAAATTGAGAAAGGTATTAATTATTCAAACGGCTTTTATTGGTGATGTGGTTTTAGCTACGCCATTGATTGAGGCACTGCATACTACCTATCCCAATGCTCGTATCGATTTTCTTCTACGAAAGGGAAACGAAGGCCTTTTATTAAACCATCCTTTTCTCAATAAAGTATTGATTTGGAACAAAAAGGAACAAAAGACAAAGAATCTACTGCAAATCATTTCGCAAGTACGAGCTGAAAAGTACGACGCTGTATTCAATGCACAACGATTTTTCTCAAGTGGTTTAATCACAGCTCGTTCTGACGCAAAATACACAGTCGGTTTCGATAAAAATCCACTTTCTTTTACGTTCACTAAAAAGGTAGCTCATCACATTTCGGAAGAAGGAACCTTACACGAGACAGAGCGAAATTTACAGTTGCTTGAAGATTTTATAGAACAACCTTCGGCATGAAGTTGTATCCACAGCAAGCTGACTTTGATAAAGTGGCCGACTATAAAAAGGAAACTTATTTAGTGATTGCCGCATCATCGGTTTGGTTTACCAAGCAATACCCTGTGGCTAAATGGGTTGAACTCTTAATTGCATTAAATAATAAATACAAAATCTACTTTATTGGTGGGCCTAGTGATTTGGCACAAGCCGATGAAATTATTCGTAAAAGTAAAGCGGCTAATTGTGTAAATTTGTGCGGTCAATTGAATATGCTTGAATCGGCAGCATTGATGCAGGATGCCAAAATGAATTATGTGAATGATTCGGCTCCCATGCATTTTGCCTCAGCAGTGAATGCCCCCACAACGGCCATTTTCTGCTCAACAGTACCAGCCTTTGGTTTTGGCCCAACGTCAGAGGAAAGGTATATTGTTGAAGTTGAAGAAAAACTCAGTTGCCGACCTTGTGGCTTGCACGGAAAAAAAGCTTGCCCGGAAGGACATTTTGATTGTGCCATTAGGATAAAAACAGAACAATTAACTAAGGTTTTGGAGGACAAATGAAAGAGGAAGTTGAAAAAGCAGTATCCGTATTGAAGAAAGGGGGAATAATCATCTACCCTACTGATACCGTATGGGGAATTGGTTGCGATGCAACGAATAATAAAGCTGTACAAGAGATTTTCAAACTCAAAAAACGACTCTCGCAAAAATCAATGATTGTTTTGATATGCGAACCCGATAATATTAAAAACATTGTGGAAGAAGTTCCCGAGATTGCCTTTGATTTAATGGAAAGCTGGGATAGACCTCTAACCATTGTGTATGACAATGCAAAAAATCTTGCCAAATCATTGATTAGCGATGATAAAACCATCGGTGTACGTGTTTCACGCAGTGATTTTAATAAGGCTTTGATTAAGGAACTAGGACACCCCATCGTTTCCACTTCAGCAAATTTTTCGGGACAACCTACCCCGATCTCTTTCAACGAAATTGACGAAAAATTACTAAAAAGGGTAAACTATGTAGTTGATTTAGAGCGTGATTTTGACGTTGAAGTAAAACCTTCTACCGTTATTCGCATATACCCCGACGGTAATTTTGATGTATTAAGAAAGTAAAGATGGCAGCAAAAATCGAAATAAAAAACAAACGTGCTTTTTACGAATATTTCATTACCGATGAAGTAACTGCAGGCATTATGCTTACTGGTACTGAAATTAAATCCATTCGGGCTGGAAAAGCAAATATTACTGATGCTTATTGTACTTTCATTGGCGATGAATTATTTATCCGTAATATGTATATCGCCGAATACGAATATGGCTCTTATAATGCCCACGAACCCCGTCGCGACCGTAAGCTATTAATGACCGCTCGTGAATTGGGGAAATACCACAATAAAATAAAAGACAAGGGCTTGACCATTATCCCTTTACGCCTTTTTATTAACGAAAAAGGATTGGCAAAACTGGATATCGCTTTGGCAAAAGGTAAAAAACTCTATGACAAACGTGCTAGCATTAAAGAGAAAGACGTGAAGCGCGACATGGAACGGGAACGGTACTGATATTTGATTTGAGATTTTAGGTTTTTGATTTTTGATTTGCCCAATGATTATCAAACAACTCACTAACAAACATCTCACAAACACATAACACACTGACTCATCAACTCATAACTAAATAACTCAACAACTCGTAACTCTATAACCCACATACAATGCACTCATACGACCTCATTTTATTCCTTATAATCATTCCCATCGTATTCACATCATTTAAGGCTTTTAAAGATCAAAATATATTTGGGAAATTATTATTCAATGCTTATCGTATAAAGCATTTCAAGGAGTGGTATCGATTTTTCTCTCATGGCTTAGTTCACGCTGACATGATGCACCTGGGATTCAATATGTATGTATTATGGATGTTTGGGGATATCGTTATGATTTTCTTTACCAATTATTTTGGCATGATGGCCAATTTGGTTTTTCTCGGGCTTTTTATTCCGGCGCTATTTTTATCGAGTTTGGGAAGTTATTTCAAACATAAAGACAATCCGCATTATAATGCAGTAGGAGCTTCTGGTGCGGTAAGTGCCATCGTATTTGCCAGCATCATTCTTTATCCCGAGGGTCGCATGGGACTTTTATTCATTCCTTTTATGATTCCTTCCTGGCTTTTTGGCCTTTTATATTTGGGGTTTACCGCCTATATGGACAAAAAGCAAATGGATAATATTGGGCATAATGCTCATTTCTGGGGTTCGGTTTATGGAGTGGTTTATATTATTGCATTGCGCCCCGAACGACTTGTGCATTTCTTTCAGGTGATTTTTGGAGGAGCTTAGAAAATTATCTCCTCTAAACTCATTCACAATATGAAATGGGGTTTCCTATTTTTTTTACATAAGTCATCGGATGACTTTGAGTCATCCGATGACTTATACTAGCAGGAAAAGTGAGGGCTTCGCTCAAAGCGAAACCCTCGCTAGTAGAGATGTGCCGAGTCCGGAATAAAAAAAAAGCGTCGGTATCGCTTGGAGCGACGCCGACGCTTGTCGTTTATTAAAATGGGCTGATATTATACCGATTATCTCGGCATAAACCATTGTATGTTAAAAATTGCCTTAGGGCATTTTAAACTACAATTGATATTACATCATTGGCATTCCGCCACCCATT
>QNXT01000054.1 GCA_003973505.1 Bacteroidota bacterium | reverse complement strand
TCTAAAAAAAGAATTTCCTGATTTGAAAGGACTTTCACGTCGTAACATCTATGCAATGCGACAATTCTACCTCTTTTATTCAAAAGAATATGAATTTGTGCCACAAATTGTGGCACACATACCATGGAAACATAAGGTTCTGTAGAAGAAATTGAAAATGAATTAACATTAAAAACACAAATGAATAATGATGACAACAAAAACCAATGACATCAATATTCCATTAAATATACACAAATGAAACTATTCAAAAAAATACTAATTGCCAATCGGGGTGAAATTGCAGTTCGAGTGATTCGTTCGGCTCGGGAAATGGGAATCCGCACGGTTGCGGTATATTCCAAACCCGATGCAGAAGCTTTACATGTTTTGATGGCTGATGAGGCCTATTATTTGGGCGAGCAAGAATTAAGCGATACCTACCTGAATGTGAATAAAATCATTGATATTGCCAAGCGTTCTGGTAGCGATGCCATTCATCCGGGATATGGTTTTTTAGCAGAAAATCCGGATATCGTTAATGCCTGCGAAAAGGAAGGAATTACTTTTATCGGCCCCTCGCTTCGTGCTATACAATTGATGGGGAATAAGGTGGAATCTCGTGCTTTTGTAACCGAATTGGGAACACCCATGACCAAAGGTGCAGTGGGAACTCATGCTGAATTGATTGAGGCCGCCAAGGATATTCCTTTACCTATTTTGGTAAAAGCTGCTGCCGGTGGTGGTGGAAAAGGCATGCGCATTGTGCACGACCTTAAAGATTTGGAAGAAACCATTATAGCTACTTCACGTGAGGCTAAGGCGTATTTTGGCGATGAGGAAGTTTTTATTGAACAATATATCCTGGAGCCTCGTCATATCGAGATTCAAATTATCGGTGATAAACATGGAAATGTGGTGCATCTTTACGAGCGAGAATGTTCCATTCAACGTCGCTACCAAAAAATCATTGAGGAAAGCCCTTCTCCTACTTTGAATCAAGCTACACGTGAGAAAATGGGGGCAGCCGCTGTTGATATTGCCAAAGCTATTGACTATGATAATGCCGGAACGATTGAATTTTTGGTTGATAAAGATTTGAATTTCTATTTCTTGGAAATGAACACACGCGTACAAGTTGAGCATCCTGTAACCGAAATGGTAACAGGAGTGGATATTGTACGAGAGCAAATTTTGGTTGCAGCAGGAAATAAATTAGGATTTGAGCAAAAGGATATTTCACAATCGGGACATGCGATTGAAGCACGTATTTACGCAGAAGATCCGGAGAATGATTTCCGTCCGGCACCGGGAGATATTATTTATTATGAAGAACCCGAAGGTGTGGGTGTACGTGTGGATTCCGGTATCGACAGAGCCTCCACCATTCATAGTTTCTTCGACCCCATGGTGAGCAAATTGATTTGCCATGCGCCAAATCGTGAAGCCGCAATGGCTAATTTGGATATTGCCTTGCAAGAATTTATTGTACACGGAATTAAAAACAATATCCCTTATCTGATTGAGATGCTTCGACATCCATCATTTATAGAGAATAAGATTACTACGAAATTTTGCGATGAGCGAACCGACGAAATATTAGAAGCCATACAAAAAACCAAAGAAAAAGCTGCGATTGAAGATTTGGTTGCGGGATATTTAATCTATGATATGAATGTACGCAAGCAAAAGCAAGACAATGTTTGGAATAATATTGGTTACTGGCGTTTGGATATGGAGCTCGATGTTAAAATGGATGAACAAGATTTTCATATTAAAATAAATAAGCAAGAAAATGGAATTTATGATATGGAAATCAATGGAAAAGCCATTCTTGCTGAAGCAAAATATTTGGAAGAAAACTATATCGAACTGAATATAAATCATCAACCTTACAAACTCTTTATTTCATTGGATGAACATGGAGTAAACCATTTGACTTATAAGGGAAACACCTACGAATTTACTCGAAACGACCATTTGGTAGATACCGATTTCTACGTTTCGGAGGCTGATGCAGCCGGTGGTGATAGTATTAAATCGCCCATGCCGGGCAAAGTAATCAAGCTAAATGTAAAAGCCGGAGATAAAGTAAGCAAAGGCGACACCTTGATTGTGGTAGAAGCCATGAAGATGGAAAATAGTTTGACCGTGCATCGTGATGCCGTGATTGAGGAAGTGAAAGTGAATGAAGGAGATATGGTGGATAATTCACAAGTATTGATTTCATTGGTTGAGGAGGAAGAATAGAATTCTATTAGCAAAAAAAAGAATAACAAACACAAAAACACAATACAAATGAATTTTGAATTAACAGAAGTACAACAGATGATTCGCGAAACCGTCAGAGATTTTGCGGAACGCGAAATAAAACCTCTTGCCCAGGAATTGGACGAGCGTGCAGAGTTTTCCATTGAATTAACCAAAAAAATTGGGGAGCTTGGGCTATTCGGAATGTATTTGCCCGAGAAATATGGCGGGCAAGGAATGGACACCTTATCCTATATTATCGCCGTGGAAGAATTGGCTCGTGTAGATGGCTCACATGCGGCCACACTAGCGGCACATAATTCATTGGGAATTGGCCCCATATATTATTATGGTACCGAAGAACAAAAAATGAAATACCTTCCCAAGCTTTGTACGGGTGATGGACTTTGGGGATTTGGATTAACCGAACCTGATGCGGGTTCCGACTCGCGGGGTTCAAAAACCACAGCCAAATTGGAAGATGGCAAATGGACTATAAATGGTTCTAAAATCTTCATCACCAATGCTTCCAGCGAAATATCCTTGGGCTCAACCGTGCAAGCGGTTACAAAAGTGCACCCCGATGGCAAAAAAGAATATACTTGCGTAATTGTGGAAAAAGGCACACCCGGATTTAAACGGGTTACCATGCATGGCAAAATGATGTGGCGAGCTTCGGATACAGCCGAGCTTTATTTCGACGATTGCCAGGTTCCTGAGGAAAACCTTTTAGGTAAAATTGGTGAAGGCTCACATATTATGCTCTCCACATTGGATAATGGCCGCTTGAGTATTGCTGCCATGGGATTGGGATTGGCACAAGGAGCTTACGAAATGGCCTTGGCCTATGCACAAGAGCGTAAACAATTTGGGAAGCCCATTTCAAAATTTCAAATCAATGCCTTTAAATTGGCCGATATGGCTACCAAAATCGAATTGGCACGAAACCTTTTATATAAGGCATGCTGGTTGAAAGACAATAAAAAACCATTCGCCAAAGAAGCTGCCATGTCGAAATTATACTGCTCTGAAATTGCCAAACAAGTGGCTGATGAGGCTGTGCAAATTCATGGAGGCTACGGACTAATGAAGGATTATCCAGTAGAGCGATTCTACCGTGACCAACGATTATTGCAAATTGGCGAGGGAACCAGTGAGATACAACGATTGGTGATTTCACGATATATTGGTTGTTGATTTCGACAAGCTCAATCACCGGATTTCGACAGGCTCAGTCACCAGACTTCGACAAGCTCAGTCACCATAGATGTGTCCTTGACTTGTTAAAGAAGAAAATACATATAAAACACAAAACACAATAAATATGAATAAAGTAGTAGCAAACGCCAAAGAGGCGATAAAAGACATTCCTGACAATGCCACCATCATGCTTGGCGGTTTTGGACTTTGTGGAATTCCTGAAAATTGCATCAATGCGCTTTTTGATAAAGAGGTGACCGGACTTACTTGCATCTCAAATAATGCAGGTGTGGATGGTTTTGGTTTGGGAAAACTGCTTCGCAAACATCAGGTTAAGAAAATGATTTCATCTTATGTGGGTGAAAATAAAGAATTTGAACGCCAGATGTTGAGTGGCGAATTGGAAGTGGATTTGGTTCCACAAGGAACTTTGGCTGAGCGTATTCGCGCTGGTGGAGCAGGCATTCCTGCATTCTTCGTTCCTGCTGGTTATGGCACCGAAGTAGCCGAAGGCAAAGAAGTACGTGAGTATAATGGCAAACCCCATATTTTGGAATTGGGCTTAACCGCCGACTTTGCTATCGTGAAAGCCTGGAAAGGGGATAAAAGTGGAAACTTGATTTTCCATCATACAGCCAATAACTTCAATCAACCCATGGCCACAGCAGGCAAAATTACCATTGCCGAAGTGGACGAGTTGGTGGAAGTTGGAGAGTTGGACCCCAATCAGATTCATCTACCTGGAGTATATGTACAACGCATATTCCAAGGAGTTGATTATGAGAAGAGGATTGAATTTGAAACTACAAGTGACTAATTCGTGCTAAAAGGAGCGCCAATGACTTCGTTATGCTCAAATTTTATATTAGTCATCCGTCAACTGACGGACTCCTAATATAAAATCATCACAAGCCTCGTCCTTAACACTCCTTTTAACACTCGAAATACTTTTAGAGAAAGTAAATAGTAACAATTTAGAAAAACACAAAAGATGGCATTAGATAAAAACCAAATAGCGCAACGAATAGCGCAGGAATTGCAAGATGGATATTATGTAAATCTTGGAATTGGAATCCCTACTTTGGTTGCAAACTATATTCCTGAGGGAATTGATGTGGTATTGCAATCGGAAAATGGATTATTGGGAATTGGACCATTCCCAAAGAAAAGTGAAATAGACCCTGATTTAATAAACGCAGGAAAACAAACCGTAACCTATTTGCCCGGCTCAGCCTTTTTCGACTCGGCAACCAGCTTCGCTATGATTCGTGGCGGACATATCGACCTAACGGTATTAGGAGCATTCGAAGTAACGGATAAAGGCGATATTTCCTCATGGAAAATTCCCGGTAAAATGGTGAAAGGAATGGGCGGAGCCATGGACCTTGTGGCTGCTGCTAAAAATATTATTGTGGCAACCACTCATACCGACCGTAATGGAAATCCAAAACTAAAAACAAAATGCGACCTTCCTTTGACCGGTGTAAACTGCGTAAAAAAAATCGTAAGTGATATGGCGGTAATAGAAGTTACCGATAAAGGATTCAAATTATTGGAGCGTGCTCCAGGCGTTAGTGTGGAAGAAATTGTAGCCGCAACAGGTGCTCCTTTGATTATTGAAGGGGATATTCCTGAAATGAAATTTTAGGCGGAAGTTGGAAGACAGAAGTTTGAAGACAGGAGATTGAAGACAGAAGTTGGAAGATAGAAGTTGGAAGATAGAAGTTTGAAGACAGAAGTTTGAAGACAGAAGTTTGAAGACAGGAGATTGAAGACAGAAGTTTTTTCAGACTCATAAATGAGGAAGGATATGAAATAAGAAACCCTTCCCCTAAGC
>QNXT01000096.1 GCA_003973505.1 Bacteroidota bacterium | reverse complement strand
TTATCGCAAAAGATGACCTCGATAACTATGTGCCCATTACACATGTAAAGGACTCCTCATTGGATTATGCCACGCAATATGACGGACATTATGTGGAAGATATCGGGCTTTTGAAGATGGACTTTTTAGGTCTGAAAACATTGACCATTATCAAAGATGCATTGGCAAATATTAAGATATCCAAGGGTATTGATGTGGATATTGAAAATGTTGCATTAGACGATAAAGAAACCTACGAACTCTATGCAAGAGGCGAAACTACGGGATTATTTCAGTTCGAATCGGATGGAATGAAAAAACATCTTAAGAACTTGAAACCTACCAAGTTTGAAGACCTTATTGCAATGAACGCTTTATACCGTCCAGGACCAATGGAATACATTGATAGTTTCGTCGCACGTAAGCATGGTCGTGAGCCCATCACCTACGATTTGGAGGGCATGGACGAATATTTAGCAGAGACTTATGGCATTACCGTTTATCAGGAGCAAGTCATGCTTTTGTCACGAAAGCTCGCCAATTTCACACCAGGAATGTCCGACTCCCTGCGTAAAGCCATGGGGAAGAAAATCATTTCGATGATGAACGAGCTCAAGGTAAAATTTGAGGAAGGCTGTGCGGCTAACGGACATGATCCTAAAAAGGTTCAAAAAGTATGGAAAGACTGGGAAAAATTTGCCAGTTATGCTTTCAATAAGTCGCATGCCACTTGTTATTCTTTCGTTTCCTACCAAACGGCTTATCTAAAAGCCCACTACCCTGCTGAGTTTATGGCATCCATTTTAAGTCACGAACTTAAGGATATGACCAAGCTCAACCTCTATTTGGGTGAGTGTAATCAAATGGGGATTAAAGTTCTGGGACCGAGTGTGAATGAGAGTTATGCCAATTTCACGGTAAATATGAAAGGGGAAATTCGTTACGGATTGGCTGGAATAAAAGGTGTTGGAGAAAATGCCGTAAAAGCTCTGATTGAAGAACGTGAGAAAAATGGACAATTTGAAAGCATCTTCGATTTGGTAAAAAGAGTAAACCTCAGAACGGTAAATAAAAAAGCGATTGAAGCTCTTGCTATGGCAGGCTCCTTCGATGGTTTACAAAACGCACACCGCGCTCAATTCTTTTATCAATATCCTGAGGGCGACACCTTTCTTGAGCGTGTAATTCGTCACGGAAATAAAGTGCAAGCTGAAGAACAAACTAGCCAGGCATCCTTATTTGGCGATGCGGAAGAAGTTATGATAAAAGACCCTGAGTTTCCCGAATGTGAACCTTGGAGTGATTTAAAACGGTTGAAACTTGAAAAAGAATTAATCGGCTTCTACCTTAGTGGCCATCCTCTTGATAATTATAGCGACACCATTAAGTTTTTTGGTAGCAAATGGAATATTAGTAAGGTTTTAGCGGCTCTGGATGGAAAGGAAAAACCCAATGTGGCATTTGCGGGTGTGGTTTCACAATCTTTAGAACGCGAGGCTAAGAATGGAAATAAATATGGTTTGGTTACCATTGAAGATGAAAATGCAAGTATCGATTTATGGTTATTCAAAGAGAACTACCTTAAATACCGCCACTTTCTACTCCCCGACACCTTTGTTTTTGTTAAGGCAAGCCTCAAACCTTCGTTCCGAGATAAAAACAAAATGGAATTAAGTATTACAAGTATATCACTTTTAGAAGATGTTATGGATGAAATGACTCAGGAGATTCTTTTACAGGTTTTCGTAGAAGATATTAACGATGAATTAATACAAGATTTTAAGAATTTAGTCAATGAAAACCCAGGAAAAGTGCGACTTCACTTCTACTTTAATTATAAAGGACAACATATAGAAATGCATCCGAAAAAATACAAAGTAAATCCCAAGGCCTTTATTGAGTTTGTTAAGATATATCCTCGCATTAAGTATAAGCTTAAATCATAGAGATTTTTGATCTTTGATTGATGATATATGATTTTTGATTTGAGTTTTTTGATTTTTGATATTTGATTTGTTGAACTGTTGAGGTGTTGAACTGTTGAGTTGATAATCATCACAGCTAAAGAAATCGAAGATTTACAATAGCTTTTTCTAAGAAACAGAAAGCCCCAAGACTGAAATTCAGCTTGGGGCTTTAATATTATAATTTGCTTTATGGATTAAACCATTTCAGCAACTTTTTGTGCAGCATCATTCAAGGTAACAGCAGAGAATACTTTCAATCCACTCTTATCAATGATATCTTTTCCTTCTTCAGCATTTGTTCCTTGTAGGCGCACAATAATAGGAACTTTAATTTCCCCAATATTTCTGTATGCCTGAACAATTCCGTTAGCAACACGGTCACAACGAACAATTCCACCAAAGATATTTACAAGAATCGCTTTCACTTTTTCATCTTTCAAAATCAAACGGAATGCTTGCTCAACACGCTCAGCATTTGCAGTTCCTCCTACATCAAGGAAGTTTGCAGGATCTCCACCCGACATTTTAATAATATCCATAGTTGCCATAGCAAGTCCGGCACCATTTACCATACAACCAACGTTTCCGTCCAATTGCACATAGTTTAGATCGTACTTAGCAGCTTCAACTTCTGTTGGATTCTCCTCGTCTAAATCACGCATTTCAGCGATATCTTTATGACGGTATAATGCATTATTATCAATAACTACTTTTGCATCAGCAGCATAAATCAAATCATCCTTCGTTTTAGCCACAGGATTGATTTCAAATAAAGAAGCATCTGAACCTTCATAAGCAGCATAAAGAGCTGTTACAAATTTGGTCATTTCTTTGAAAGCTTTTCCACTCAAACCAAAGTTAAAAGCAACTCTACGAGCTTGGAAAGGCATTAAACCTACCTTAGGATCAATAATTTCAGTAAAGATAAACTCTGGTGTTTCAGCAGCTACCTGCTCGATATTCATACCTCCTTTTGGAGAATACATAATCATATTTTTACCACTATCGCGGTGAAGCATCACGCTCATATAATACTCAGCCATTTCAGAAGGACCATCATAAAAAATGTTTTGCTCGATGTAAATTTTACGAACTAATTTTCCTTCAGCACTGGTTTGAGGTGTTACCAAATGCATTCCTAAAATATCTGATGCATATTGTTTCACATCGTCTAATGTTTTAGCAATCTTAACCCCTCCGCCTTTTCCACGGCCTCCGGCATGCACCTGAGCTTTTACAGCCCAAATTTCATGACCAGTTTCTTCTGTTAATTTTTCTGCTGCCTCAACAGCTTCTTCTGCGGTGTAAGCAACATAACCTTTAGGCACCGAAACTCCGTACTGCTTAAGGATTTGCTTGCTTTGATATTCGTGTAAGTTCATATTGTTTATTGTATTTATAGATACTAAATAATGTGTTTCAAAAACGATTCCAAATGTACTATAATTTTAGTTTCAATCTATGAAAATAGATAGATTTTTTTATGGGATATCTTTTTCACTTTGCTTATCGTGTTTTATCTGTGGACAGTATAAATTATCTCAAGTTTAAGGAATTTCCAGAAAGATTGACAATCATGAATTGCATAAAAGTATCTTCCCTATTCTAATTCCCAGGATAAACGCATCTAAATTCTATTAAAAGTCTTATGTTATTTAATCTAAAGCCTAGAAATATTAATTCTATAATACCATCCATTTTACCTAATCGGCACCTGTCTCCCGAAGGTAGAGATAGTCTCCAAAGTAGAGTTCTTTATTAATACACTTAACTAATAGAATATCAAGGCAAACCAGCTCCCCCTTTGAAAAAGGGGGGTGCGCAGGATAGCGCTAGGTAGGGGGATTTATAACGAAGAAACTGTAGAGTAATAATCAATCCCCCTGCTTACGCACAAGCTAACACACTCCCTCCGTCAGCTGACGGAGGGAATTCTTCAAAAATACATTTATCTACTTGAATATTAGGCCAAATAGGTTATCTCTTTCAGCTGACGTAAGTTTTAAATATGCCGAAGTTTTCACAGATTAAGATGCGTTTACCCTATTCTAATTCCAGTTTACACATTCCATTAAAACAATAAATTGTACTTTTGACATTCAAACAAACAGACATGATTAAAGCAGAAAACATAATCAAAACCTATGGCCGTTTACAGGTGCTCAAAGGGGTAAATCTTGAGGTACAAAAGGGTGAAATCGTATCTATTACGGGTAGTTCAGGAGCTGGCAAATCTACCCTACTTCATATTTTGGGCACATTGGACAAAGCCGATGGTGGCAATATTACCATTGATGGCGTATCCGTAATGCAGCTTAAAGATAAGGCCTTGGCGGCTTTTCGAAATAAGCATATTGGATTTGTGTTTCAGTTCCATCATTTGCTACCTGAATTTTCGGCCTTGGAAAATGTTTGTATTCCTGCTTTTATAGCGGGCACTTCCAAAGCAGAAGCTGAAAGCAAAGCGAAAGAACTTTTAGAATATTTAGGTCTTAGCGACCGTATTCAGCACAAACCTTCTGAGATGTCAGGCGGAGAACAACAGCGTGTGGCCATTGCTCGAGCATTGATAAATCAACCATCCATTGTTTTTGCGGATGAGCCATCGGGGAATTTAGATGCCAAAAACTCTGCTGAACTGCACGACCTATTCTTCGATTTAAGAAAGCATTTTAATCAAACCTTTGTGATTGTAACCCACGACCCTATTTTGGCCGAAAAGGCTGATCGTAAGATTGTGATTCGCGATGGGGTGATTGAGTAGGTATACTCTTTGGTTTTAACCATATAAACTATATAAGGGCTTGTTAGGGCTTTATTGTTGCTTGAAGTGCCAAATTCACTAGTATGATAAAACTCAATTATTTAAATATCATAAAAATAACCTCATTGAGAACAATCTTTATTTCTTTCTTGATGTTACTGTTTTTAGATGCTTGTAAATCTACAATTAACAAAGAAGAGTCAAGCCATGTAATAAGGGAAGAAAAAGATATTCGAAATATTTATGCTAATAGTAAAAGAAAACAAAACTTTAATAGTTTTTATGAATCAGTTAAAATTGATACTTTAGAAAATATGCTCATATTATTCTATGATAGCATGTATGTTAGAATTGCTCAAAATGCTCCAAAAAACAGAGATTTATTCTTTAATAGAATAGTAAATAGGGAAGTATTGGGTGTTTCATCAATGGACACAATATTCCTGCAGAGCATTGAAGATGTGAGCTATATAGTTAAGCCTAAAAATAATACGCGAAATTTCAAAATCACCTATTGGGGAACTCAATTTACACATAATCCATTATTTATATTTGTTTCAATAAAAAGTAA
>QNXT01000250.1 GCA_003973505.1 Bacteroidota bacterium | reverse complement strand
AATCAAAAATCATTCATTAATCAAGAATCGTAAATCAAAAAATAGTCACTCGTTTTTTTTATAGTTTTACCAACTTAAATACGAAGCGCATGAGAAAGATTTATACCGTTGGCGAGGCCATCTACGACATTATATTCGAAAACCGCAAACCCGTTGATGCTAAGGTGGGTGGGGCAATGATTAATACTTCGGTTTCCTTGGGACGTTTGGGGCTTTCCATTTATTATATTGGCGATACGGCCAACGATGTGGTGGGCGATATTATGGTGGAGTTTCTTGAAGAAAATCATGTGGATGTGAGTCATTTTACCCGTTACGATAATTCTAAATCGCGCTTGGCATTGGCTTTCTTAGATAATAATGCACCACGTTATTCTTTCTATAAAATTAAAACCGACCAAAAGATTTATTTGGATTTTCCGGAAGTACAAAAGGATGATATCATTCTTTTTGGTTCGTTTTACGGAATAAAGGTAGATGTGCGAGGGCAATTGGTTGATTTCCTTTTGGAAGCTCGTAAAGTAGGAGCCATTTTGATTTATGACCCGAACTTCCGCCCTAATCATTCTTCACTTTTAAGTGCTGTGATGCCCTATATTGAGGAGAATATTCGCTTTGCCGATATCACTAAGGGAAGTAATGAAGATTTTGATTTGATTTTTGGAAAGGATAATTTTAAGGATGTGGTAAGTCGCCTTAAGAAAGTGGGAATGAAGCGCTTGATTTATACTCGTAATGAAAAGGGGATTGATGTGCATTTGCCTGATAAGGACTTTCATAAGGACGTGAAAAAACTAAAACCCATCAGTGCAGTGGGCGCAGGAGATACATTTAATGCAGGCCTGATTTATTACTTATTCAAAAATAATATTAGCAAAGAAGCATTGGATAAAATGAGCCTCGAACAATGGTACGAAATGCTTGATACAGCCGATAAATTTGCCGCCAATGTGTGCATGAGTATGGATAATTATATTAGCAAGGAAATGGCAGAAGGGTTGAAAGGATAAAGGCTAAAGTAAAAAGGCTAAAGTCGAGTTAATCTACTTTAGCCTTTTTTCTTTACACTTTAGCCTTTGAACTTTTAACTTTACACTTTAGCCTTTACACTTTAAAAGGCTACCTGAAATCGCATTTGGAAGATATCCGAACTCCCATGGTAGAACGAAAAGGAATTGGTGTGAATATAGTTTGCAGCAATTTTTACAGAAGGATTTAAATACCAATTCAAACCAAAGGTATAATTATCCATTACCCCACCTTCGAGATCTTTAACACTAAAATCAGTATGCGAAGCACGGAATGCCAATTCAAATGCACCCCAACCGTCTTTACCAAAATTATGATTTGGAGTTACAATATCAAAAGCGGTTTTCTTTTTCGAATAATTGCGGTGTTCGCCAGTTAGCATCCACGAGAAAGTGGCATAATATAATCCTGTGGAATAAGAGCTATTTTGATAATGTGCTGTGTCACCGTGGCTAAAACTATATTGATGGTATTCGCCTTGAATGGAAAACTGATTGTACACAAAAGCAAGTTCAAAGTTTGCTAAATCAACATTTTTCATATCACTAACTTTGAAATTGATATATTTTGGAGCCAAATGTGCTTCGGGTCTAAAACGGAATAGCCCAAGTTCATTATCCAAATACCCATGTGAAAAACCAATTCCTAAATGCAGCACTTTATAATTGTCTCCATCGTCGTATATGGGTAAACCAACCAATCGACCTGTAATATGATAGCCATTACCGATGTACTTATTGCTGGCAATATTTGGTAGGAAATAACCCAATTGCCAACTAAGTCGTTTGTCTAAGTGTTGATTGAAAATCATTAAGCCCAAACGACGGTCTAAATCTAAGTAACTAGCTACAGGGCGTTCCATCATGGTTAAGTATTTTGAACTTGTCAAGGTGTTAAGCCCGATGGGCTCTTTGAAATGACCTACCTTTAGGTTTCCAACTACAGGAATATGCTTAAACTTAATATAGGCATCTTTTAAGGTTAGCGCATTATTAGCAAAATCGATTTGCAATTTATAATCGATATTCTCATAGATGCTACCCGACATAAAAAAACGTGCTCTACGAATCTCGGCACCATTACCCGCTTTAGCAAAGTAATTGTTCATTATGCTATCCTGATTGATAAATAGCATATCGTATTGAATACGTCCGCCAATTTTTAGCTTTACCGATTTGTCTGCATTTTCAATACGTAGTCCGTGTTTCCATTTTACACTAAAATCATTGTTTGATTGTGCATTTAAAGTAAATACACTAATGCTAAATAGAACTGTAAGTGTTAGAAGTAATGTTTTATTCATATTGCTAAATTGTTATTATACCGTTATTTTTATGCCGCAAAAGTAATTTTTTGAACTTACTGTCAAACTAAGTATCACAGACTTAACATAAACTTAACAATTAGTAAATATGAGGGTAATATAGCGGAAGGGGCTTTTTGAGGCTTCAAATTAGCATATGATATGAGCTCACAAGGTTTCAAAAGCGGGGTAGTTTTTTTCAAGGTAAAAAATATGTAGCTTTGCATAAACCGAAATCATTATGATGAAACAACTTTTATTTTCTCTGTTTTTAGGCTTTTTTCTTCTAACGAATGTTCATGCACAACCAATAGATTCTACGAAAGCCAAAGTGTATATTTTTAATGTGGATGAGGAGATTGCTCCTCCTGTGGTTCGTCGTATGGGTAAAGCTTTTGCGCAAGCCAAAGAGGAGAAGGTGGATTTAATTGTGTTGCATATGAACACCTACGGAGGTGAGTTGTCGGCGGCTGATACCATGCGAACTCGCATTTTACAATCAAAGATTCCTGTAGTGGTTTTTATTGATAATAACGCAGCATCGGCAGGAGCGTTGATTTCCATTGCTTGCGATAGTATTTATATGCGTGAAGGAGCGAGTATAGGTGCTGCTACGGTGGTGAATCAAAATGCACAGGCTTTGCCCGACAAGTATCAATCGTATATGCGTGCCATGATGCGCTCAACTGCGGAGGCAAAAGGGCGTAATCCCGAAATTGCAGAAGCAATGGTTGATCAGGATTTATATGTAGAAAATGTATCGGATAGCGGTAAGGTTTTAACATTTACGACTTCAGAGGCCATTGCCAATGGTTTTTGCGAAGCTAAAGTAGAAACCATTGATGATGTGGTGAAAAGATATGGATTTGTTGATTATCAAAAGCAAGAACTAAAGCTAAGTGCTGCAGATACGATTATTGATTTCTTAATTAGTCCGTATGTGCATGGTATTTTGATTATGATTATTGTGGGAGGAATCTATTTTGAATTACAAAGCCCTGGACTGGGTTTTCCTTCGATGGCATCTCTAACTGCGGGCATGCTTTATTTTGCCCCTCTTTATGTTGAAGGCCTGGCCGAGAATTGGGAAATATTGATTTTCATAGCAGGAATTATATTAATTATTTTGGAAGTGTTTGTGATTCCGGGTTTTGGCATAGCTGGTGTAAGCGGAATTGTATTGGTGGTTGTCGGTTTGGTTTTGAGTTTACTATCGAATGTGATGTTCGATTTTAGCTATATTCCAATGGATGCGATTTTAGAAGCCCTATTTATTGTTTTACTTGCGGTTTTTGGAGCGATGTTTCTTTCATTTCAGTCTGCAAAAATGCTGTTTACTAATCCTCAATTTGGATTTGCATTGAATACAACCCAAAAACATGAAGATGGATTTGTTGCCCCTGACTCAAGTATGAGTAATTTGATTGGTAAAGAGGGGGTTGCATACAGTATGCTAAGGCCTGTGGGTAAAGTGATGATTGATGGGGATATATACGATGCTGTTTGTATAGAGAGTTTTATTGAAAAAGGGAGCGAGATTAAGGTGAAAAATTTTAGTAAGGCACAACTTATAGTGGAAGCGAGGAATTCTAAAAATAATAATAATGCTTAAATTTGTGAATCAATATTTTAAGTATTGAATTGGATGAAATGATAATAAATATATTTGGGCATAAAGTAATATTATGATTAAAATATTCATTCTGGATGATCATCAATTGTTTATTGATGGCTTAAAACTGATTTTGGCAATGGACCCTGAATTTGAAGTAGTAGGGGAGGCAAATACGGGGGAGGAAGGTCTTAAATTAATGGAGTCTATTGACTATGATGTTTTACTTACTGATTATAGCATGTCGGGGATGTCGGGCTATGAGGTGGTGAAAATAGTTCGTGAAAAGTATCCGCATGTGAAAATCATTACCCTGACCATGCATAGCGAAATAGAGTATATCGATAAGATGACTAATGCGGGTTCTTTGGGATATTTAATGAAAAATACCGGTCGTAAAGAGCTCAAAGAAGCTATTGAAGCGGTGATGAATAACCAATCCTATTATTCTCCTCTTGCCAAGAAAACTATTTTGGATCGTTATACAGAGTCGCTGAGTCCCAAGCCCAAACCAAAATTAGAGAATGAGGGTAAACCTGTTATCTTTACCCGACGTGAAAAGCAAATACTACGTTTAATGATGGAAGGAATTCCCAGTAAAGAAATCGCCGATGCCTTATGTATGAGTTATCATACGGTAAGTACGCATCGGCGAAATATCAGTGGTAAAATTGCTCAGGTTAGTGATTTAACTGTTTTGCAATATGTTAAAGAATATCATGTTTTAGATGATATTTAGAATAAAGTTCTAAAAATCGTATTGCACTAAAAACTGAACTCGTTCACCACGTCCTGATTGCTTAAAAGTATCTTCACGATATGCTGTTACATATTCTAAAGCAAATTTAAGATTTTGTACTGGGTAATAATATAAGTTTATGGCTCCCCAATAACCCGTCATAAAATCGGCAGGAGTTGATAAAACATTGTTCCTAATATTAATATAACCCAAAACAGCCGTTGAGCTAAATCGTTTCTTTTTGTCCCAAAAATGATCATAACCTATAAAACCACCTACTGCAGGAAGGAGCTCTATTTCAGCATTGCCTGTGGGTACAGCATCCCAACTATATCCTTCCAATCCAACTAAATATCGTGATATTCCAACACCTGCTGTAGCTTGCAAATGCAATAAGTCGCTACCGAAAGTTGTAATTCCTGTTGAGGCTGATACACCGTAACCTTGTTTATAACTATAACTGCTGTCTGTAGTGTTTTTATATTTAATGTTTCGAAAAACACCTCCAAATTGGAAATGCAGTCTGTCATTTGTAAAACGATACCGTGCTGTTACATCAGGAATATCTTGATGGGCTGTTGAAAGGTTACTATCGATAAAATGATTAGTTTGATATTCGAG
>QNXT01000151.1 GCA_003973505.1 Bacteroidota bacterium | reverse complement strand
GAATCTTGGTAATATGACAAATCACCAAATTACCTGCACCACCCTCAGTTCCGGTTTCAATTACCTGCTGCACTTTGCATTCAAATTGCACTGGCGATTCTTTCACCCGAAAAGGACGAATATCATCGGAGGGAATGGGTGTAAAACCAGCCTTTTCAAACTCATTTACCCCTTTTGGGTAGTCGGCACTCGAAAGACTCATTTGCTCCACAATATTATAGGTCACCACATTAATCACCACTTCCGGCACTTCCTTAATATTATCGAAAGTATGCTTGGTAGTTCCATCTTTACCTCGCCTTGCCGGCGAAAAAATCAAAATTGGTGGGTTGGCCCCAAAAGCATTAAAAAAACTAAATGGTGATAAATTGGGATTTCCCTCTTTATCCACTGTGCTTGCAAAAGCAATGGGTCGTGGAGCTATGGCGGTGGTAAGAATCGATTGAATCTCACGCGTTGAAGCTTCCTCCGTGTTTATGGTTTTATAATTCATTATCATTTATTTTGCTGGTAAAATTTTGGTTACACATTCACCAAAACCAATTCGTAGTCCATCCTTCTCAGCATAGGCTTTCATAATAATGGTATCATGATCGTTGATAAACTTACGTTCTTCCCCATCATCGAGTTTAATGGTTTTCTTACCTCCCCAACTCAATTCGAGCATCGATCCATAAGCATCCTCGCTAGGACCACTGATGGTTCCCGAAGCATATAAATCACCCGTATTGATATTACAACCATTGACGGTTTGATGAGCCAATTGCTGTGCCATATTCCAATACAAATATTTATGGTTGGAATGCGAAATCTTGGTTGCAGTACTATTTTCGGGCTGCAATAACACTTCTAAATTAATATCATAATTCCGATTGCCTTCAAACTCAAGATAGGGCAATACTTTGGGTTCTTGTTTGGGTCCCGCTACGCGGAAAGGAGCCAAGGCTTCCATGGTGATAATCCAGGGAGAAAGCACCGAACCAAAGTTTTTCCCAAGAAATGGTCCCAATGGAACGTATTCCCATTTTTGAATATCGCGAGCCGATAAATCATTGAAAATCATCATTCCAAAAATATAATCATCAGCCTCCGCTACAGAAATGGAATCGCCTAGTTTTGATTTTCCACCCGTAACAAAAGCCATTTCCAATTCAAAGTCTAAAAGACGCGAAGCGGTAAAAATTGGTAATTCTGCATCATTGGGTTTCACTTGTCCCTTTGGACGATGGATATTAGTCCCCGAAACCACTATGGACGAACTACGACCATGGTAGCCTACGGGAATATGTTTCCAGTTTGGCAATAAAGCATTATCAGGATCGCGGAACATTTTACCCACATTGGTGGCATGTTCAATACTGGAATAGAAATCGGTATAATCGCCAATTTCAACTGGAAGCAGCATTTCCACTTCTTCCAGTTTGAAAAGCACCAAAGCTCTATTCTCGGCATTATGCTGCAAATCTTCATTTTCTACGCTAAACACTTCTGCAATACGATTGCGAACGGCTGTGGTCATTTCTTTTCCCAAGGCCATAAAACTATTTAGCTTTTCTTCGAAAAACACGGACACATCCATTTTCAAATCGTCGAAATAGCCCAGGGTAGCCAATTGACTCAGGTCGATTACGTAATCACCAATGCGACTGGCACAACGTGCGTCACCTCCCAATTTGGTTTTGAACACGCCAAAGGGAATGTTTTGTATGGGGAAGTCGGAATTTGAATCTATTTCAATCCAGCTTTTTAGATTTTTATTTGTTGTCATTTTGTTTGTTGTTTTTGTATTGTTATATTTTGGTTTTGTCATGGTTTTTGCGAGGCAAAAACGCATGCCAAAACCGATGTATCCTTTTGATTTTTTACCACGGGTTTTACCCGTGGTTATAAACAGGGCACCCCTACGGGGTTATTTTCAATAAACCTGTTTTTTTGATTTTCGGTTTTCATGAACTTATATGGTTTTGTCATGGTTTTTGCAAGGCAAAAACGCATACCAAAACCGATGTCCCATTAATTGTTTTGCCAAGGGTTTTACCCTTGGCTATCAACAGAGCACCCCTACGGGGTAATAATCAGCGAAACCAATTATTTTTGATTTTCGGTTTTTATGAACGTCTTTGGTTTTGTCGTGGTTTTGCGGGGCAAAAACGCACGCCAAAACTAATTTTTATTTATGTTTTTCTATAAACAAGAATTCCCTACGGGGTTATATTTGTTTTTCAACAGTTTATCTTTGCATGGATTTTTATAGCGTACCTCTTTTTCCTTGCTCCAATTCGATGCTTTCAAATAGCGCTTTGAAGTTTCCTTTTCCAAACGACTTTGCTCCTTTTCGCTGAATAATCTCAAAGAAAAATGTTGGGCGATCTTCTACGGGCTTAGTGAAAAGCTGCAATAAATAGCCTTCATCATCACGGTCGATTAGAATGCGATGCTTTTTCATTACTTCCAAATCCTCGTCAATAGTGCCCACACGATCGGTTACGGTGTCATAATAACTGTCGGGTACATCCAAAAAGTCAACTCCACGACTACGTAAAGCAGCAATGGTTTTTTCAATGTCATTGGTTGCCATGGCTACGTGCTGGGGTCCAGGCCCGATATAGAAATCTAAAAACTCTTCAATCTGCGATTTCTTTTTGCCATGGGCAGGCTCATTAATCGGGAATTTCACTTTGAAATTATCACTCGACATCACCTTTGACTTCAATGCGGTATATTCGGTTGAAATATCTTTATCATCAAATGAAATCAGTTGTTCGAAACCAAAAACGGTACGGTAAAAATCGGCTGTTTTATCCATTTCATCCCAATCCACATTACCCACAATATGATCCACAAAAAGCAAGCCTGTATCTTCGGGTTTATAAGTGGGATTCCACTCAACAAAGCCCGGCATAAAAGCACCTGTATAATTATTGCGCTGCACAAAAACATGCACTGCATCACCGTAGGTATGAATTCCGGCAGTTGTCACCGAGCCAAATTCATCTTCTTCAGTTTTTAATTCCTGATATACTTTTGCTCCACGGGCAACCGCTTCTTCAAAAACTGCTTTACAGTCGTCCACAGAAAGGGCAATCACTTTCACACCATCACCATGTTTTTTGTGATGCTCGGCAATGGGTGAATCCGGACTCATAGCCCCCGTCAATACAAAAGTGATTTTATCTTGGCGAAGCACATAGGAAGTACGGTCTTTTTGTCCTGTTTCCAAACCGGCATAAGCCACAGGTTGAAAACCAAAAGCGGATTGATAATAATGGGCTGCTTGCTTGGCATTTCCCACATAGAATTCTACATAATCGGTTCCGTTAAAAGGTAAGCATGTGTTTTGTGTCATAATATTTTGTGTTTTATTGGTTTTTTTAGTTTAATCTTCGAGCCATGATTTATAGTAGTCTTTTACTTCAATGTCATCAGCCACTTTGGTCATGCGCAAAGGAGCAAAAGTATCTACCATCACGGCTAACTCCTGCGTTTCTTTTTGCCCCACACTACGCTCAGCAGCACCAGGATGTGGCCCATGCACTACGCCCATTGGGTGTAAGGATATTTGCCCTTTATGAATATTATTTCGACTCATAAAATCGCCATCCACATAGTACAACACCTCATCGGTATCCATATTTGCATGATTGTATGGTGCCGGAATGGCCTCAGGATGATAATCATACATACGAGGAACGAAAGCACACATTACGCAGCTTGCCGTTTCCCATGTTTGGTGAATGGGCGGTGGTAAATGCAAACGGCCTGTAATGGGCTCAAAGTCATGAATGGAAAAAGCATAAGGATAAAAATAACCATCCCAGCCTACCACATCAAAAGGATGTGTTTCGTAAGTATAAGGGTATAATTTATCATCACGTTTGATAATCATTTTGAATCGACCAAACTCATCATGGGTTTCCAAATTTTCAGGTAAACGAATATCGCGTTCGTAAATGGGCGAATGCTCCAAAAACTGCCCGTTCTCCGATTTATATTTCTTTGGCCAACGGAATGGTGTGGTGGATTCCACGATAAACAATCGGTTTTGCTCTGTATCGAATTCCATTTGATAAATCACACTCTTGGGAATAATCAGATGGTCCCCATACTTAAAAGGAAGGTTTCCATACATCGTGCGCAATACGCCACTTCCTTCATGCACGAAAATCATCTCCCCTGCTTGTGAGTTTTTATAAAAATACTCGGTCATGGATTTACGTGGTGCTGCCAAGGAAATACGAACATCATCATTGGCTAAAACGACTTTACGACTATCCAAAAAATCGTCTTTCGCCTCCACCTTAAAACCTTCAAAACTTCGATTTACTAATAAATCGTTGTCCACATATTGTGGACTTACATCAATGGCTTTTTCAATTTCCAACACCCGCGTTGGGCGTTGTAGATGGTAGGTTAGGGAATAATCGTGAGCAAATCCTTCAGATGAAATTAATTGTTCGAAATACAAACTGCCATCCTCTTTCTTAAAAGTAACATGGCGTTTTACCGGGATTTTACCCAGCTTATGATATCTTGACATAGAAATTTGTTTTGTGTTGTTGGCAAATATAGGGCTTTTCAATTTTATTTAGGTATTTAGTTACCTATT
Organism: Bacteroidota bacterium; assembly: GCA_003973505.1. The sequence goes on along the minus strand of QNXT01000151.1, from coordinate 721 downwards.
TAAGTTGAATAATGATATATATTTGGAAAATTCCAATTAACGCCCTTTTTATTTGCAATAGCTACAAGATTCGTATTCCACTTTAAGAAGTTTCGCAATTAGCCAAAATTGGAATAAGGGCTACCGAGCTGATTATCTGCCATATTAGCGATGTAACTTTCTGCGAAAGAAATACAAAATTCCAATACTTAATAATCAGTAAATCAGCTTCAAATATTTATTTACAATTCCCTATATTTATAAAGGAAAAAAATATACTTTTGCACGACCAAAATTTTACAAAGAAAGATATGGCAAAGAATAATAAGAAATTCGAAGAAACAGATGAAACATTTGCTCAAATAGAGGATACTTTAGGAAAAACTGAGCAATTTGTAGAAAATAATAAGAAGAATTTAGGATATGGTGTATTGGGATTAATGGCTGTTATTGTAGCCGTTATTTTATACTTTAACTATGTTAAAGATCCTAATGAAAAAGAGGCTTACGACTTAATGTTCCAAGCAGAGCAATATTTTGCAAAAGATTCTTTTAACCTTGCTTTGAATGGTGATAATTCTGCACCTGGATTTTTAGAAATTATTGACAATTATGGCTCAACTAAAAGCGGAAACCTTGCTCATTATTATGCAGGTATTTGTTATTTACATTTAGCCAATTCTCAAGCAAATCCTAAAGAGTATTTTGAAAATGCCATTGACGAGCTTGGTAGTTTCTCAAG
>QNXT01000261.1 GCA_003973505.1 Bacteroidota bacterium | reverse complement strand
GTTTCGAAAAAGAGGAGTGGGAGCCAGTGAGGTCAACTCGCATAGGATTAAATAAGGATAAGGATAAAAATTACGCAAATAAATGTTATCGGTACCTAGTTGAAATAAATACTAATCATAAGTTTAAGGAGAAAACAATTGTTGCTAAAAAATTACATGGCAAGGGTAAGTACTCGTTTGATGAAATAAAGAAGATATTTAATCGCAAAAGCGTTAACAAATGATAGTTGATAGGGAAACAAATCACCTCTATTTATCAGCATTGCTCGAATTGTATTATCCGAGTTTTTATAAAAGTTTTAAGGAGGAACTAGACCGATATGGTATTGTAACTGATTTTCTTCAAGATACAAAAGATGTTTGGAGTGTTGACTTTATGCCTGTACAAATTGAAAAAGATCGGTTTGTACAGTTTGTATTTAATCCAACTTATTTGAAACGCAAGAGTTACAAAAATTATATTAGTAAGCCCTCTCAAATTTGTAAGCAATTGGAATTAAATATAAGGACAACGGATATTATAGCTGATGGTGGAAATGTTGTGAAAGTAAAGAATAAGGCTATTATGACTAATCGAGTAGTGGAGGATAATCCTCATTATTCGTCAGAGGAGGATTTGGTAAATACAATAAAAGATTTACTTGAAATAGATGAATTAATCCTAATTCCTGTGGAGCCTGATGATTATACGGGTCATAGTGATGGGATGCTTCGCTTTCTTGATGAGAATACTGTGTTATTGAATGATTATTCTAAAGCAAAAGATCAAGGTTTTGTTTTGGAATTGAAAAATCGCTTACATAATGCAGGGCTTGATATAATTGAAGTACCTTCAACAATCCTTCAAAATTCAAGTTTATGGGATGCAACAGGTGCTTATATTAATTTTTTACAAATGGATGGAATTATTTTTCTTCCAATTTTTAATCGACCAGAAGATAATCAGGTGATTAAGCTGTTTGAGAGCTTATTTTCAGATACTACGATTGTTCCCATTGATAGCACGGAACTTTCTATTGATGGAGGTGTTCTTAACTGTATTTCATGGAATATCCTGAAATAATAGAAATTCAAATTTATCCGCGACAATTAGCTAAATCCGTGCTTTTTCGCGGTCAAATCAAAAACTAATTCACCTGCAAAAACGCAATATCCAAAGTCTTTTCGTAATGCCTTAGCTGCTTTTTCTCGGCGGCATTAACCAGGCAAAAGGAAATACCTTCTTTTCCAGCACGGGCAGTACGACCGCTACGGTGGGTGTAGTATTCGTCCTTATCGGGTAATTGATAATGAACCACAAAGGCCAATCCGGCAATATCCAAACCTCGTGCTGCAATATCGGTAGCAATCAAAAGGCGTAAAGTTTCTTTCTTAAAAGCGCGCATTACTTTATCTCGCTCTTTCTGCAAGAGGTCGCCATGAATGGCATCGGTGGGCACATTTCGTGCTTGCAATTGCTTGGTTAGTTTTTTAGCTGCTGTTTTGGTTTTACAGAAAATAATTCCACGCTCATCTTTTTTATCTTTCAAAAAGCGTAAAAGTTCATTCAGCTTATCACCATCATCACAAATCAGATACTGATGTTCAATCTTACTATTTACCACATTATTGCCGCTAATTTCCACACGATGTGCATCTTCGGCAAGGTGTTCATTCACAATCTGACGAATTCCGTGAGGCATGGTAGCCGAAAACAACCACTTATTTTCAGAGTTTTTGGTAAAACTAAGAATTTGATCCAACTCTTTTTTGAACCCCATGCTCAACATTTCGTCGGCCTCATCCAAAATTACAGTTTTCACATTGCGTAAATCCACAGCTTTGCGTTTCAAAAGGTCGATTAAACGACCCGGAGTAGCCACTACGATATGCGTTGGTCGTTTCAGAGCATAAATCTGTTTGTCGATGGGAGCACCACCATAAACCGATTCGGTAAAAATCTTATCCGTGTATTTTGTAAACTTAAAAAGCTGCTTGGCAACTTGCTGTCCCAATTCACGTGTAGGACAAAGAATTAATCCCTGAACTACTTTTTTACTTGGGTCAATTTTCTGAAGCAAAGGCAATCCATAGGCCGCGGTTTTGCCTGTTCCCGTTTGAGCCTGAGCAACTAAATCGCAATTCCCGGCCAACAAAAGTGGAATTACCTCTGCCTGAACAGGCGTTGGATTGATAATATTCATTTCGTCTAAGCCTTTAACTAAGTCCGCTTTTATTCCAAGTTTTGCAAAATTTCCCACGTTATTCTATTGTTTATTAATTTGGCTGTAAAAGTAATACATATTATTGGATAAGGTGTTAGCTTAATGCAAAAGAAAGTGTAGATGTCAATTGTTTGGCTGTTTCTTTTTTCTAAAAAAAGATAGAAAAAAAGAAAACGATGTTTTGCAAAACAGACTTTAATCTTTTATTAGCGTATCAAATTAGGAATTAGCCGTGTTTTCATTTAAGTTCTGGTTGCTTTCATTGCAAATTGTACTTAAACGAAAATCGTTTTTTCTTTACGAGTTCTATTATAAACGTCTTTACTGAAGATAAAAACCTGAGCCGGTTTATGTGCTACACCCGTTTGTTTTTCATCTAAAGGAATAATATGTTTGAACTGGGCGATTTTTTTTCTGAAATTTCTACGATCCATTGTTTTTCCGGAAACGGCTTCATGCAGTTTTTGTAACTGAGTTAATGTGAATTTTTCAGGTAGTAGTTCAAAACCAATGGGTTCTTCTTTGAATTTTTTACGCAAGCTTTCAATTCCCTTTTCAATAATTTCGGCATGATCGAACCCCAATTCAGGTAAATCGTTTATCGGAAACCAATGTGCATTTTGGTGTTCTGCATCCAAAACCAGTTTGCTTTTATCAACCAAAGCAAAATATCCAATACTAAAAACATGATTAGAAATATTTACCCCCAAACTTTTAGTCCATAATTTGTCTTTTTTAGAGAATCGATTTGGGCTGCTAAAACAATGAAATTGTTCCAGATAAATATTGTCAAAACCCGTAATCCTTTTTAAGATACGGTATGCAGCCTCATCAGCATTTTCTCCTTCTAAAACATGATGCCCCGCCAAAGTGTAGTCTGAGAATAACACTTCGCCGCTTGCAGTTAGCATTTCTCTTTTATTCAATAATATGTGAAGATTCTCAAAATCGAATCCAAACACCAAGCAATCTACTGAAATATTGGGTATAATATTTTGACTCATGGTTAATGTAATAATTACAATATGCAAATGTATAAAAAATACATAATCAATATAAAAAATGAGAATAGGTTGTAATCGTTATTGTATAATTATGAAATATGCTTGTTTGAAGAAGGTATGGGAAAAGAAACTCGATATTTAATTCATAATAAATTAATGCGTAAAATATACATTGTATGATACAATATAATTTATTTTAAGTAGAAAAACAAGGATGTTTTGATGTTGATTTGCTATATTTATATTCATTAGCAAGTTTGCTTTGTAGAGGTTTTGTAGAGAATCATTCAGCAACATCCAATTATTATCTTCTTACTTTTGCTTTGCAAATAAAAAATAACAGAGTATGCAATTAAAGAACTTTTTGAAAGAAGCAAAAGCTTCAGTACAAGCCAATAATATAGCGCAGGTAGTTGTGGGAAACGAATCTGCCGACCTGGACTCCATTATTTCGGCCAATTTGTTGGCCTATGCCTACCATAAAATGGGCGTGGAGCATGTGATTCCTTTGATTAATATTGAACGTCGCGATTATAAATTGCGTACCGAATCTTATGGATTATTAAAGCGTTACGATATTGATGAAAACGATTTGATTTTTATCGATGATTTGGATACTGCTTTTATCAATAATGTAGGCGATGCTAAAATAGTGGTGGTAGATCATAATAAACTGCCTGACAATCTTCGTGCATGGGATGCAAATGTAACAGCTGTTTTTGATCATCATCAGGATGTTGGAATGTATGCTGATGCAAGCCCACGTATTTTTGCCACAGTAGGTTCATGTGCTACTTTGGTGGCTCAGTTTATTTTAGAGCATGCCGCAGATATTTACAAAAATGAAGATTTCGCGATTTTGAATATAAGTCCTATTTTGGTGGATACCGTAAATTTAGACCCTGAGCAAGAGCGTGTAACCGATGAGGATGTGGCTATGGTAAATAAGTTGAAGGAATTTACTTCGGCTGATTTGCAGAAATTATATGACGATTTGCAATTTATGAAATCGGATGTTAGTGCTTTGAATTCTACGGACTTGCTTCGCAAAGATTATAAGCAGTGGGCCAATCCAAAGATGACTTATGGTATGGCATCAGTGCCTTTATCGATTGCCGAGTGGTTGAAAAAAGGCGAAGATATGGGAGCTGCTTTTACCAATTATATGGAAGAAAACGGTCTTGAACTTTTGATTATAATGACAGCCTATGTGGAAGACTCATTTAAGCGTGAGTTGATTGTTGTTTCCAAAGGAGAGGAGTTTTTATCCAATTTTGTTTCCATGCTTAATAAAGCCGGTTTGGAATTGAGTGATTACCCAACACAAATCACTGCAAAACTTCCGATTGCAAGTTTTAATCAAGGAGCTTTGGGCTTTTCGCGTAAAAAGATTCAACCTTTGATAGAGGCCTTTTTATAAGCAGACAGTTGATTTTTTGTTACTAATCAGTATAATGAAACATAGTAATAATAAGGGTTTGCAATGCCTGTTTTTGGTCTCTACCTTCGGAAGACAGGTTGTGTTACTTTGTGCTTCTTTGAGTAACTCTGTGTAATAATTATTTACGTAGGCTATACCACAAAGATTCACAAAGAAGACACAAAGGTTCACAAAGATGACTACGATATTAAGTGTTTAACATCAATTTGACACTAAGGTAAATGAAGAATAAAAACTCTAAAAAAAAGAGACTGATTAGATACGATTTTTTCAAGCCGCTAATGCGCTGATGATTTATATTTCATTGGCGCATTAGCGGCTTTTTGTTTGTGTATAATCTGTTGCTAGTAGAGAAGCATAAAGTGACACAAAGGTTATAATAATGGTGTCGTAAACCTTTATCGTTAATCTGTTTCATCATACTGAATAGTAGCGTTTTTTTTAAGTCGCTAATATGCTGATGATTTATAGACTAATTCCTAAATTGATGCGCTAATAAAAGATTACAGTCTGTTTTGCAAAACATCGTTTTCTTTTTTTCTATCTTTTTTTAGAAAAAAGAAACAAAAAATCGCCACTGAGGGCTAATAGCTAAAAATTGAAAGAAAAAATCTAAAACACATAACTCCTCCTTTTAGTCTTCGAAGCTTTGGTGACGGAGATTAAACTTTATTTATCTAATGAACTCAAGTTTGCCAACATACTTTATATTACAAAAAGCTTCGAAGCCTAACGAGCGTCGAAC
>QNXT01000257.1 GCA_003973505.1 Bacteroidota bacterium | reverse complement strand
CGCCAATATGTATGGCCCCTCTGTTACCTCCCCCACTTAATGCTAATGCAATGTTCTTTTTTCTCATAATTTCATTTTTTGACTGAACGATTAGTCAAATATATAGATAAACGGATTGTCAGGGAAGAAACATTCATAATTATTGAAAAAGCTCTTAAAATAAATGTTGAAAAAACATCTCAAAACTTATTTCTTTAAGAATGTTAAAACCCATTGATAATAAATTGGTTTTTGTACATTTGCCGCGAAAATTATAACAATAAGCAAAATGGATATATTTAAAAGAGTACTTGATAGACCTGGAAACATTGGTAAATACATGGACACATCGCATGGTTATTTTGCATTTCCTAAATTAGAAGGCGAAATTGGACCACGAATGATGTTCAAAGGCAAAGAGCAATTAGTTTGGAGTTTGAACAACTATATTGGATTAGCCAATCATCCTGAAGTGCGTAAAGCTGATGCCGAAGCCGCAGCAAAATATGGAATGGCCTACCCTATGGGTGCCCGAATGATGTCGGGACAAACCAAATATCATGAGCAATTGGAGCAAGAGCTTGCCGACTTTGTTGGAAAAGAGCGTGGTTTTCTTTTGAACTATGGTTACCAAGGCATTATGTCGGTAATTGACTCAATGGCTGACCGTAATGATGTAATTGTTTACGATTCGGAATGTCATGCAAGTATTATGGATGGTATCTTTTTGCATAAGGCAAAAGGTGGAAAGAGTTTTGTTTTCCCTCATAATGATATTGCTCGTGCAAAGAAAATGTTGGGTTTTGCTAAGAAACGTACTGATGAAACCGATGGCGGAATTCTATTAATTACCGAAGGTGTTTTTGGTATGGCTGGCGATATGGGGAAATTAGATGAACTTACTGCATTAAAAGATGAATTTGATTTCCGTATGTTGGTTGACGATGCACATGGTTTTGGTACTATGGGTGCAACGGGTGCTGGTGCTCCTGAGCATTTTGGCGTAGCCGATAAGATTGACCTTCTATTTGGAACATTTGCTAAGTCAATGGCAGGAATTGGTGCTTTTATTACCGGACCAAAAGAAATCATTGACTTCCTACAATACACTATGCGTTCGCAAACATTTGCAAAATCGCTACCCATGCCAATGGTAATGGGAGCTCTTAAACGTTTAGAGCTTTTACGTACTAAACCTGAATTGCGTGAGAAATTATGGACTGTGGTAAATGCTTTACAGAGTGGTCTAAAAGAGGCTGGTTTTGAAATTGGCGTAACCAACTCACCTGTAACACCTGTTTATCTTTCAGGTGGAATTCCTGAGGCAACCAACCTAATCTACGATTTACGTGAGAAGCATAATGTATTCTGTTCGGTAGTTGTTTATCCAGTAGTTCCTAAAGACGTTATTCTACTTCGTTTGATTCCTACCGCTATGCATACTTTGGAAGATGTGGAATACACATTAAAAGCATTTAAAGCTGTTAAGAAAAACCTTGATGATGGTACTTATGCTCAAATGGAAGTTGTGGATCAAGGAGAAGATACAAAGCACTAAGAAAACTCGAATCACTTTATAATACTAACCACCTTCATTTATTTGGAGGTGGTTTTTTGCTTTAAATCAGTAAGCTGACAGCTACTCGCATCTTTATTAATAAACCCAAATCAATTAATTCTTAGGAGATCCTTGAAATCCAATATTTGGTTCAGCGGATACGCCTTTATCTTTTTGCATTCGTTTCTTAAGGTTTGCAGCAGAATAATAGTCACTGTTTGCCCTAAATTTCATATTGGTGCTTTTATAGAAATAAGCGGTACAACGATAACAGCCATGAAAAAAATCGGGTCGTTTGTCTGATACAATTACAATAACATTAGCACCAATAGAGCAGGCCTCGTCTTGCAGTTTGTCCATTGCATCAAGCTCCGAGCAATGACTCCGAAACACCTTCCCTTTATATTTGGCACTACCCAATTTAACAGCTGTGGTATCATCAAAATCAATGGAACGCCAGAAACTCACATGACAATAATAATTTGCGGTATCTGAATTTACTTTTTTATAGCCAATTCTTGAGCCAATTGACCCACAAGAGAAAGTGAATGCGATTAGAGCTAAAAAACTTAGAATACTGAGGTATTTAATTTGTTTTTCCATAATGAGTTATTGCTCCCCAGTTTAAATAATAAGCTAAACGGAGATTAAACATTGTTGAGGATTGAATAATATTACCCTGATGTTTGCCCGAAGGAGTATAAACTTTATATTCAGCAGATAATAAATATCTTGGCACCCAGGTCATTCCTAACGAAAGACTAAAATTATGATAGTTCTTTATTCTTTGATTTAACGTAAAACCGTAACTAAGTCCAAAATCAAACTTTTGATATTTCATTTTATAGGCATTCATGGAATATTCATAATAAATTGGTAATTCGAAGTAATCCTCATTTTCATATTCAAAAGATATACTATTACCATCCCCAATGGAAGACCTAAATGACAATAAATTCACACCAGCATAGATACTTGCAGACAATTTCTTATGCCCAAACATGCTGTATTCAAGATTTATTTCAAAGTTTGAATATTTGTAGAATACTGAAGCAATACCTCCTCTGTACGCCCTTCTAACATTCATAATATCCTCTTGAGTATAATCAATATTCAGTGATTTCGACCAATCTTCAGTAAACTGATAATCTAAGAAGAAAAATACATCAGATGAACCTTTATGAAATGAACCATTCAACTTCAAATTATCATTTATAGTGTACCCAATTGTAATTCCATGCTCAAGGCCAAGATGATTCATTGGGCTAATAACAATATCACCACAATCAATTAACACATTGGGTTTTGGCAACATAGTTCCAGTTACTGAATAACCAAATTCTATTTTCGACATATGTACATTCTGAGCAAATGAATTAATCGACAGAAATACACTTATTAATATAATAGAAGTAATTTTCATATCTTAAAAAAAGTAAGTTATATTTATACCTAGTTCACTTGGGTTATAGTAAACTCTACCTTTTGCTTCGAATTTTGCATATGAAGTTGTTTCATACTGACCAAAGAAATACATAGTATTGCTATATTGAAACTGCAATGCAATTCTTAAACGACTTTTACGCCATAGCTTATATTCATACCCCAACCCAACATTGAGTACTGGATAAAAAATCAATTTAGGGTTGGAATAATAATATACATATAGATATTGGGCATCAGGTAGGCCTAAGCTATTATCAATATATATATTATAAGGACTATAAGTTCTAGCTGGACTATTCGCCCCAATACCAAGCATAATCATCCATGAGTTGGGTTCAGAAGCTAACTTATACCATAAATTTAAAGAGAACTTTTCTCCTGAAAAGTCATCAAAACCATTATTAAAATATTGAGTACTATTACTACTGCAATGTTGTAATTCGTATATTTTTTCCACATCAAGTATTAGGTTCTGTTTATAATTTTTAAACCAAAAATCAAACTTTCCTTCTATTTCGAAACGTTTACCTAAAGTTCTAGAAACACCCATACCAACATCATAACCCCATGACCGCTGACTCTCAAAAATATCTTCTCCTATGGTAGGCACTGCAAACATCCTATTACTATAGTAATTAGAAAACGACAGACTAAAAGACCATTTTCGTTTACTATTATCCTTAGTTTGTGCAGTAGAAACTATACTAAAGACAACAAAGGTTAAAATAATAATAATTCTCATATTTTTTAAATTTATAAAAAAGGCCAGCCGATACTAGCCTTTTTCAATAATTCTATTTCATTTTTGTAATAAAGTTTCCATCCTTATAAAAACTACTATAGAAAAAATCATAAGTTGAAGTATTTTCATGTACAGCAAATCTTTTATACAATCCAATATATCCCCTTACGGTCATCTTTCTACGTTTTCTCTCTTTGTTCATAGGATTATATTTATCAATTATAGTTGTACAAGAAGGATTAAGATCAGTACTCCACACTTGGCAATCTCCATCAATTTTTATCTTTGCAAAACGCTTTTTTGTTGTTCCTTTCTTATAAGTCGTGGCTCTAGCTCTCCACCATTTCCCTGTAACATTATACTCTTTAACCCTTAACTCTAAAACTAAGTCTCTATTCCCAACTGTTTTTTTGGAAACAGGCAATGTCTTAGATAAATAGCAACTTCCACTTACGGAGTAGTTCCATTTTTCCAAGTCGTATAAAAACACTATAGGGGCCGATAATACATTCATCGTTCCATGGAAAATATTATACATTGTTCCTTTTCCAGCCATCTTCTTTGCACTAGGTTGCTCACCATACAAAAAAGAATTGATAAGAGTTACATCTTTAACTGGTTTTGAAGTATATGTAGTTGGATCAAAATTAGGATTCACAAATATCACCCTTAGGTTTTGTACTATCTCGTAAGTAAGTTGATCACGAGTTATTCCAATTTGCCTACCATCAGACTTTGTAAAATACACAATATCTCCAACCTGAACCTCCCCATACTCATTATATACAATTCCTAGAATTGGATCATCTAAATCATGTGATGGCATATTCGAAAAATTAATTGGGGGTGTTTGTTGATCCAACCAAGTATCAATATCTGCCTCCATTTTAGTATAGATAGAAGTAAAACCACCTCCAAACGAACTCTCAAAATCAAGACTTGGTTTATCCTCAATATAGCCACATTGTTGAACAGCAGCTTGCTCCTGTTCGTAAGTATAGCTTTCTGGTATTTGACTTAAACAACCATCGTATTGAAGGTCATAATTATCAGTTGCAATCTCAATTTGACTCATCGTTGACATAATATGACTCCTGTCTTCAAACCTCAACCAACCTAAAGTATCAAGAGTAACATTATATTGACCTGTTATTTTAGCTGTTGAAGGTGTAAACTTATTATTCTCACTAAGATTATCCTTTTTACATGAGATAAAGCTTAAAACAATTAAAATATATTTAGTTAAATTCATAACAAAATTATTATTTCCTCACCACTATCGCAGTTTCCTAATAGGGAATTAATCCAATCGGCAAAGCTAGAGTTACGACCGCTTTGGCTTGGCCGGCATGCTGAGGCTTTGTAGCTGGCATGCTCCCGCACTACGGAAGTTTTAAAGTTTTTTAATACTTATATCTTCATTTTGTTTATATCTTTGCAGCGGCTTCCGGGTTTTGGTTTAACATCATAAATTTAGTCGTTTGTGGTTATCCTTCCTCTCGGAGGCCATTTTTATTTCAATACAATTTTCCTTGCAAAGAGAAAATCCTCTGAAATAAATACTCAAAAATAAAAAATGAAATCTTTCCCCACTTATCTACAGCATATTCATTTTTTTCATTTGAGCAATTGCATCAAGTGTGCTAAACTTAACTCTGCAAAGAAAAAAAA
>QNXT01000003.1 GCA_003973505.1 Bacteroidota bacterium | reverse complement strand
ACATATTCTAGGTCACGAGTATATTTTGGCATTTTCAAGGGGCCAATTTCATCCTCAATTTGTTTGTGCACCGAATAACCTGCCAACTTAATATATTTCTCAACAGGGTCTTTGCTAATGGTTTCCGTTACCGCTCGAAACGCAAAGTCTTTAAACGTAAAATTACTGGTACTATCCAATAGCCTACTAATATTATTCAATGAATAAAACTTATCACTTGTGGAATGTACCGTTTGCGGTAATTTCGGAACCAAATCATCGGGATTGAAGATGCTAAAACTTGTTCCAACACGCTCGTAGCGTTGTGTATATTCACGAATAAAAGCCTCATTGCCAATCATCGGGCTTGCAAAAGCATAGGTCTTGAAACGACATTGATCAGAAATAACGCCCTTCTGTAAATTCTCTAAATACGCTCTTGACAATTGACATAAAGCCCCTCCCTGGCTATGACCCGTAAGAATAAAATCATAAACCCCTCTTGCATTTAAGCGTTGTATTTCATGTATTAAATCTTGAATAATAAAGGCAACACCCAAACTCCAACCAGCATGAACTTTAGCATCATTCGATTTTGCAAAGCGGTAATCTACCCTTTCCATTCCTGGTAAGGTAATGCTTCCTTTTGCGGGAATCATAACCGAATACATATTTTCGAGCCAACTACTTTTTTTAGCCGTTGAACCTCGAAAAACCACAATGGCAATTTTACCTTTCTGCCAAATTTGAAACTTATTATCTAAGCCATAAACTCCAGAGGTATAAATCTTTTTATAGGACTTGGGGACAATTGCCGAGTCGGTGTTAAACAATCGAATTTGAGTATAGCTATTGCAAAGCGAAATCATATCACGACCTTCATATTTGTCAAAACCTGTTTGTATTTGAGACAAAACCGTTTTAACAAAAAGAAATAAAACCAAACTAAAAATGATCTTTCTCATATATCGCTTTTTAATGCTGCTAAACTAAAAAAATCCCCATTAACAAACTGCCAATGGGGATTTTTATTATAAACCGATATTTTAACAAAATCTACATCTTAAAATCAGAAATATCTCTCAAGCTAAAATTATTGATATAGCTAATATTATGAGTAATCTCTGCACGAGCTTTACGAATAAATATATCAGCTGATTTCTTATAATCAATCTTACGATTGGCATCTAAAAGAAGCAAATAGCCCGTAATAATATTACCCGCAATTTCAACTAAGCGACGTGCGTGAAAATCCAAATATTCATTATCCTTTTCATCAGTAACTTTCTTTACTGCTTTTGCATAATGCGATGTAAGTTTCACCAAAATATTTTTCAAATACTCCAATTCGGGTTTCACTTCAATCTTCTCATATTCCTTCATCATATTATAATAGGCCTTATTCCCCACCCCACGTATGGCCGCAACCACCTGAAGTTGAGATGTTCCTTCATAAATATTTGTAATGCGTGCATCACGGAATATGCGCTCAATTGGGAAGTCTTTCATATAACCCGTTCCACCATGAATTTGCAATGCATCAGATGCTATTTGATTACAATACTCACTGGCAAACAATTTCAATAAAGGGGTATAAATATCGGCAGCACGCTGATAATACTTAAACTCTTTGCGTTCAGCAGGTGTAAGCTTACGCTCTTTCGAAATTTGACCATAAATTTTATAGATGTCAATAAAACGTGATGTTTCGTAAAGCAGTGTACGAATGGCATCAGTTTTCGCTCTCATATTTGATAACATCTCAAATATAGCAGGAAATTTAATAATGGCTTTGCCAAATTGCTCACGCTCCTTAGCATATTTAAGACCTTCCTGATAAGCGGCTTCAGCTATTCCAACCGACTGAGCACCAACACCCAAACGGGCCATATTCATCAACGACATTACATATTTAATCAAGCCAAACTTACGATCGCCAACCAATTCAGCTGGAGCATCTTTAAAAACCAATTCGCAAGTAGGTGAACCCTTAATTCCTAATTTGTTCTCAATGCGACGCACTTTCATGGCTTTTTCTGTGCGATCATACACAAATAAGGAAAGACCACGAGCATCAGTCGAACCTTCTTCAGTACGTGCTAAAACCAAAGAGATATCCGCATCACCATTGGTAATAAATCGTTTTACACCATTTAACAACCAAGTTTTCTTGTCTTCATCGTAATGTGCTTTGAGCATTACAGCTTGAAGGTCAGAACCAGCATCAGGCTCGGTCAAATCCATAGCCGCCGTAGCACCATCATTAAAACGATGAAGGTATTTTTCTTTTATTTCCTCCGAAGCATACTCATGAATGGTTTCGGCACAATCTTGCAAGCCCCAGATATTAGCAAAACCCGCATCGGCGCGCGAAACCAATTCAGCAGCCATCACATAAGGCACTATGGGGAAATTCAAGCCACCATATTTACGTGGTAATGACATTCCAAATAATTTCGCTTGCACAACAGCCTCAATATTCTTTTTCGTACCATCTGCATATACAACTTGGTCATCAACCACTTTAGGACCTTGATGATCCACATCCTCAGCGTTAGCCGCAATGATTTCACCTGAAATCTCCCCTACTATTTCCAATACCTTATCATAATGATCCATGGTATCTTCAAAATCGATGGGGGCATAATCATACTTATCTTTTTCTGAAAAATTATTCTCTTTTAAACGTACAATCTTCTCCATCATTGGATGTTCCAAATGAAACTTAAGATGTTCGTTTTCTGTATATAAATTAGACATGATATCTTTTCTTATTGTTCTTAAAACACTTTAATTATTTTGAGTTTTGCTTAAAATACTTCAACATTTTTGGCAAAACATCCTCCAATTTACCATTGATATTATAATCGGCAATATTTGAAATTGGAGCTTCAGGGTCTGTATTAATGGAAATTATTTGGGCACTTTGATCCATACCGGCACGATGCTGAACAGCACCTGAAATGCCGCAAGCGATATACAACTTAGGACGAACCGTAACACCTGTTTGACCAATCTGACGTTCGTGCTCTTCAAAACCCGCATCCACAGCAGCACGAGTGGCTCCTACTTCACCACCAATGGCATCAGCCAAATCATAAAGCAGTTTGAAATTTTCTTTAGAACCTACTCCATAACCCCCTGCAACTATAATTTGAGCTCCTTTTATATTTACCTTTTGGGCTTCAATATGACGCTCTATAATATTTACCACAAAATCGCTATCAGTTACATATTTCTTAACATCAAGCTTAATAATTTCGGCATTCTTTTTACGCTTAACAGGCTCTTTTTTCATCACGCCCTCACGCACCGTTGCCATTTGTGGATGCATATCTGGATTAATAATCGTAGCTACAATATTTCCACCAAAAGCAGGACGAATTTGGTATAATAAATTCTTATAGGTAGTGTCCGTTTTCTTTACGTAATGATCACCAATCTCCAATGAGGTACAATCGGCAGTAAGACCACAGCGTAATGTGGAAGCTACACGAGGCGCCAAATCACGACCAATGGACGTAGCACCTACCAAAACAACATCTGCTTGCTGCTCTTCAAGTAGTTTACTAAAAATAGCAGCATGTGGTAAAGTTGTAAATGGAAATAATCTTTTATCATCAGCCATATAAACCTTATCAACACCATAAGGAGTCAATTCTTCC
Source organism: Bacteroidota bacterium (assembly GCA_003973505.1). Next base: position 1,754 of record QNXT01000003.1, on the reverse strand, counting down.
TGAATGCCATCCAATTTATGACCTATAACTACAGCCTCTAAGTCAACTTTCAACTCATCAGCAAGCTTACGTCCTTTCGAACATAATTCCAAACTCACATCGGCAATATTACCTTCTTCGGTAAGCTCACAATATACAAATACATTTTTCATATCTATCTATTTATCTATGGATTAACCCAATACATGGCTATTAATCAAGGTTTTCATTAAACTATTAATATCTCGGTCGCTATCAGTCAAAGTTTTTGATTCTTTTTGAGTAAAAACCACACTTTCAATTTTCTTTACCTTGGTTGGCGAACCACTCAAACCAAGAAAACTTACATCAGCACCCAAATCTTCTACCGACCACTGATCGATTTTTAGATAAGGTCTATTCTGCATTAACTCCATATAATCCTCACTCAATTCCTGTAATTCAATATCCGTCTTAGCATGCTTAAATTTCATCATGCGTTTGGCATTACGTACTCTACAGTCGGGAGCCGAAGAATGTACGGTAAGCAAAACAGGACAAGGAGCTTCCACCACTTCAACACCACGTTCCAAACGGCGTTTTACCTTTATCTTATTACCATCCAATCCAAGAAACTCTTCTGCATAAGTAATCTGAGGAATACCAATTTTTTCAGCAGCCTGTGGCCCAACCTGAGCCGTATCACCATCAATGGCTTGACGACCGGAAACTACTAAATCAAATGGCGCCAATTTTTTAACCGCCAATGAAATCGCGTAAGATGTGGCCAAAGTATCAGAACCCGCAAATTTACGGTCTGTAATTAATATCCCTTTATCAGCTCCGCGATATAAAGACTCACGGATTATTTCCGCAGCTCGTGGGGGCCCCATTGTTAGTATTACCACCTCTGCATCTTCTCTACTATCTTTCACTCGTAAAGCAAATTCCAAAGCATTCAAATCTTCGGGATTGAAAATGGCAGGCAAGGCTGCACGGTTTACGGTCCCATCAGATTTCATGGCATCCTTTCCCACATTTCGTGTATCAGGTACTTGCTTGGCTAGTACTATTATTCTAAAACTCATCTTCTATTCTTTAAATTTATAAACAGACATTAACTGTTTTTCTAAAAAAACAGCGAATGACAAAAATAGAAAATATCACTTATACTTTATGTTATTTTTATAACAATTTTTCAAACAACGGAAAATCAAAAAAATCTAAACATCCTCCCCCCCCTATTTTCACTATAAATTAGTTTGTAATAAATAAAAATAAGAGCATATCAAAAGTTTTCTATTTTTGCGCTCTATGACAAAAATACGGTTATAGGTTAAATTTTTATAAATCAATTAATTATTATCAAACTATTTTGGTAAATGGAAACTAAAGAGCAATCTAAAATTGTAGATCAGCAAGCTGATTTACAAGATTCTACCACTGCAATTGAAGCAGATACTAAAGAGTCTAAAGAAACAAGCGAAAAGCTTGAAACGGCTGTTGAGGCAAATGCTGAGACAAAAGAAACTGAAGAAAAAGTTGTAACAGAGAAAGAAGAAGTGATTTCGGAAACGAATACTGAAACTACTGAAACAAAAGAAGAAAACACCGAAACAACTACGGTTGAAGAAGTTGCAACAAATAAAGAAAAAACAAGCGATGCTTCCACTGAAGAAACGAAACAAGAGAATACTGAGGAGGAAGAAGAAGTAGAAGATTTTTCCAAAATGGAAATGTCTGAGCTGGTAGATCGTTTGGTTGAATTGGTAAACGGTGCAGAAGATATTTTAGCC
>QNXT01000049.1 GCA_003973505.1 Bacteroidota bacterium | reverse complement strand
TAATTTATAATTTGTTGTTTTTCGGCATTATTGCCATTGGGTGTCTGTTTGCAAACACCCCAATTATTTTGCTAATTTATAATATAGTTTAATAGTATTTAGATTTAAAAGCCTTTGGAAATTATTTTTTAATAGCGCAACTAATAAGCTTTGGATAATTATGATTTGTGCAATCTACTTTAAACCAACCCAAACGATTATTATACATAAATCCAATATACTGCACATTATTTAATGAATACCATTGTCCGCCATCATAGCCAGTGATGGTTCCTTGTAATGGAATAGACATGTCCCATAGGGGCTTCCAACGGTGATACTCATTGTTGCTAAAAGAGAACTCACTTTTAATTCCTTTTATAATATCTCCTGAATGATATGCTGTAACAGTGTACATATCGGTAGTTCCCCCAAGACCTACATAATAGGTCTTTTTTGTCAGATGAAAGCCCATATTATCGAAAGCATATATTTGAAGGTTTTGAAAAATACTACTGTCCTTATTTTGAATAGACTGCAGACTATCGTTATTTATATATTTTATACTTAAACGAAAGGGGATACTATCCTGTCCTAAAGGAATATAAAAACTCGTATCAGCATTTGCTACCCAATGATTGCTTTCCCATACGGGATTGAGTTCAAGTGCAGGAGAAAATGGGTAATAATCAAAATTGCTATCCCAATCTCCAGCAACGATGCTATCAATTTTTATGGGGTCGTCATTTTTCTCACAAGAAAAAAATAGAAGTAAAAAGCTTAAGCCAAGGATTTGTAGTAGTATTTTCATAGTTGTTATTATGCGTTATAGACCTATTCTATAATGGGTGGTTGCCTTATTAACTTGAGTTCGACGTAAGATTTCACTCACAGAAAGTCAATAGCGGATCAGATTTGCTGCTAAATATCACTCGAAATAGCCCGCTATTTCGAGTGGTATTTAGTGCAAAGATGGTTTGCTATTGACTTTTTATATAAATTTCGATAATTAGCCCATATACTTCCCCAAATATACTCGAATTATCTCGATAGTCCATCGTAAATTTGAGTCGTATATGAACTAATTATCAGAAACTGTGAGCAAAGCTTACATCGAACTCAGGTTATTAAAATTAATAAGCTCGTAAACTCAAATCCTTTTATAGTGATTCTCTAAAACTGAAAATAGATAAACGCCTGCATTTCAGAGGACATTGACTGGTAAACAATAAAGCTTACCAAGGCAAAAAGAAAGGCTTGGGTTACAAAATGTTGGCGGATAAACCAGCCGCGATATTTGTCTTTGGTGGCATAGGGCAACCAATGAAAAACAAAACCCGTTAGCATTACCAGGAAGGGCCATTTATAGGAAGTGAGTATCTGAGGAATTAAACTTAAATCAGTAGTACTAAATATTTTATGTAGCATTCCATTTACGATTTCCATGCTTTCGGAGCGAAAGAACACCCGCGTAAAGGTGATAAAAGTAAAGGTAAGGGCAATCTTCCAAATCACGGCCAGGCGGTGGTTTGATTTTTCCCAAGGGCTAATCTTACGCCAAAATTTATATACCACCAATCCCAGACCATTGAGTCCGCCCCAAATAATAAACTGCCAACTGGCACCATGCCATAAACCACCCAAAAGCATGGTTAGCAATAGGTTGATATTGGTATTTACCTGTTTCTTAAAAGCGGGGAATTTCCACGATAGAAATCCTAATACCAATCCCACACTGACCATAGCAGGAAATACCCACCAATAACCCACCAACAGGGTGATAAAGAGTAGAATAATCGTAAGCATTATATAGCTGAATACCGAACCGCTACGGTTTCCTCCCATGGGAATATAGAGGTAGTCTTTAAGCCAGGTGGAAAGCGAAATATGCCAACGTTTCCAAAAGTCACCCACATTTTGGGCTTTATAGGGCGAGTTGAAGTTTTTTGGTAGCGTAAAGCCCAGCAATAATGCCACACCAATAGCAATATCGGTATATCCGGAAAAATCGACATAAACTTGCAATGAATAGCCAAATAGGGCTAAGAGGTTTTCCACACCTGTAAAATGTAAAGGAGCATCAAAAACCCGATCCACAAAATTTACGGCAATATAATCGCCAATAAAAATTTTCTTAACCAAACCTTTCATAATCCAGAAAATGGCTAAGCCAAATTGCTCGCGTGTGAGCTTATAATCTTGATACATTTGAGGAATAAACTGGGCGGCACGCACAATGGGTCCTGCCACCAACTGCGGGAAGAAACTCACATAAAAACCAAAATCAATTAGGTTTTTCACGGGTTTTACATCACCACGATATACATCAATGGAGTAGGAAATGGTTTGGAAAGTATAGAATGAAATTCCCACCGGAAGCAGTATTTTATCCACCGTGAAATGGGTATTCATAAATTCATTGGCAAAAACCGCCATATAATTTACCACCGCAAAATGCGTCCCGAACATATCATTTATTGCCGAAACAAAGAAGTAGGCATATTTAAAATACACCAATAAACTCAGGTTGATTATTAAACTTGCAGCAATCAACAATCGTTTGGTTAATAGTTTTTTGGAGGCGTAAACCCATTTGCCAATATAATAGTCGGTAAGGGTGGAAAACAGCAGTATAAAAAAGAAATGCTCGCTGGTTTTATAGTAGAAAAATAAGCTTACTACAAATAAATAACCTGCTCTAATACTGCGGTTTTTATTTTTATAAACCAGTGAATATCCGATAAGTACAATGACAAAAAACACCCAAAAGCTAAAGCGGGTAAAGATCCACGAATCGCCTTGATGATAGAGAAAGATTTTTTCTAATATGGCTTGTAAATCCATTATCGTTGGTGGTTATTTGAGTTCAACATAGCAGCCGTTTTGGGCTCTTTATTCTCACGACTAAGATAATCTCCAAAATCACGGATTATGGCATCAAATATCAAATCGCCCATCAAAATATAGCCAGGTCGCGTAAAATGAATACGGTCTTTTTTAGCCAGTCCATAGCGTTGCCAAAGCACAATGGAATTCAGCCCGCCCATTACTTCAAACATATCCCAAAGAGCGGTATTTTGATTTTTAGCCAGGCGTTTCATGCTCTCCTGCACCTTTATTCCATTGCGGTTTAGGTAGCGGCGGCGAATATAGCTGTCGTTATTGGTCGTATAAATGATGCTAACATTGGGATTGGCTTTGCGAATTTCTTTTACAAGCAGGTCATAGTTGTGCTCGTAAGCACTTTGACTAAAATTACGACCATAGGCATCGTTTATACCCAAGCCTAAAATCACCAAATCAGGTTTTATGGTAGCCAATTGTTGGCTTAATAAATTGCAACGCAAAAAACTGGAAGTTGCAGCACCATTGATTCCCAGATTATGAAATACGATGCCAGGCTCATCGGTTTCAAGGTTCATTCCATAAAGTTGAAAGCTTGTTTGCAAACTATCGGTTTTTAGAAATTTTATTCCCAAGCTATCGATATAATCAACCAACTTAAACTCCGTATAGCCTGCCAGGCTATCGGTAAACTGTGATTTTACCACACCGCTATCCAATTGAATTGTAAAGCTTGTGGGCGAAATATCGTGGTAAATTTTTATACGGTTGAAATGGTATTTAATATCGTTTTCGGGTTCGAAACAAACTGCTAAAGAAGCGGCACTGTCTTCGGTATAGGCGCTGATGCCTGCCATGCCCAAAGTGCAAACTCTTTTTTTCTGCACATTGCGGCAGGTAGTCCAATTGCCGCTACGCTCAAAATGATAGCCATAAGGCGTATTGGTATGAGCTAAACGATAAGGAAATACAAAACCACGACCTGCATTTTGGTCTCCCTGAAAACTTTGAAAGCGTTTGCGCAGTTCACTCGACATAATATCAGCCTGAATATGAGAACCGCCTATTTGCACAATATTTACCTGGCCTTTTCCTTCTAAAATTAAAGTACTCAGCTTGGCATAAAAAGCATCCAAAGCATTTTTGCTTCCCGGGTATTCAATATAGCTGCTATCGTATTGTACAAATTTATAATGACTTATGGCAAAAGGATATTCAGAATACTGCGCATGAAGCAACTGTGCTAAACTGATTAGCAATATTATGATTCCGTATGTTGCTTTTTTTATCATTTGTTTGTTATTATTTTTACGATGCTTAGCCTGTCGAAGCCTGCTGACTGAGCTTGTCGAAGTCCGGTGACTGAGCCTGTCGAAGTCAAGTTAGTGAGGAATTAATATTATTCGACAACGAAGAAGTTGTTTTTTCAATTTGTGTTTTTCATAGAATTACCTTTCAATCATCAACGCATTATAGAACATATTCGCAATCAACTTCGCACCACGCGGAGTAAAATGCGTATAATCACTTCCTGCCAAAGCAGGTTCGGCATTTACCCACGAAGGCATCGAGTTGTAACCTCCCATGGCTTCATACATATCCCAATAGCCAATTCCCTGCTTAAAGGCAGCCTTTTTCAACTCATCGCGTACTAAAGGTAAAAAGTCGTAAGTCACATAATTATCCCGCACTTTATGCGACATATCCGATGGACCAATCATCACAAAACTGGCATCGGGACGCATACGTTTCAGTGTCCGAATTTGGCTTCCAAACCATCGTCCATAATTCACGGCTTCGGTACTGTCTTTAATATAAGGCATCACATTTCCTCCAAACTGAAGGATAAATAATTTCACATTCAAATTGGCGTACATCTTATTCAAATGGCCATACTCCATACGATTAAAAATCGTACCCGAACTGCCTCGCATTCCAATATTTGTAAGACTTACGCCACTTAATCCTTCCAAGGAAATACCATAGATATCCGGACTGTCGTAGCCCGCAAATTTGATGGTTAAGTTTTTAGTTTCAGTAGGTAAAGTATAAGCATAACGAGCATAATCCACATTGGCTTTCAGGCTGTCATGGGTAATTTCTACACCATCAACCCAAAGCGAAACCGCTACCTTGCGATGCGAGTTTCCATAGAAAATCTGCACTTTTTGAAATTTACGAACACGCCCATAGGCCAATTTCGATTCCTCGAAAATAACCTCGCCCGTGTAAAGAATGCTATCCTTAAAAATAGAATCATTATTGATGGGGGCAAAGCGCGAGAAAGCCGCCAAAGCTCCATAACTTTTATGCAGTACTTCGGGATTCTTTTTGCCGAAAACAGCATAACGACTCCAATTTCCCACATTTGATTGTTTTATGGAAAAATAAGAATCATAAGGTTGAACTGCAGGTAAAAGCCCGGGTCCGATTCCTCCATATTTGGTTTGCAGTTTATTTCGGATATAACTGCTTATCCGGTCGCCCTCAATTTGCGAATCGCCATAATGAAGAATGCGAACAATCGATTTTTTATCCTTTATTCCGTTTAGCGCAGCAAAGAAATTTTTTAAGCAGG